>NZ_KB906104.1:0-191103 GCF_000381185.1 Thioalkalivibrio sp. ALMg13-2
CCAATTTACGAGCGGTGACTATCAGCGCTTCCTGAGGCGGAATACGCTGCTGTGCAGCATGAGCAGCGTTGGCCACTGCGGTGACAATGCGGCTTGCGAGGGCTTCTTCGGCGTCCTAAAGCGCGAACGCGTACACCATCGGCGCTACCGGACACGAGACGAAGCACGGGCCGATCTGTTTGGCTACATTGAGCGGTTCCACAATCCAAGGATGCGGCGCCGCATCGCCATTCAGGATCTGAAGTTTTCAGCCCTTTCCAAACCGTCCGCCGAAACGGGGTAGAACCCGTCCATCCGTCCGGTTTCTTAGGGAAACCGGACGGATGGACGGTGCAAACCGGATGGACCGGACGCGAAACCGGACACAAACCGGACGGGGCAAACTCATAAGCTCTGCAATGGGAGCCACGGATTGCCCTCACGATCCGTCTGATGAATGAACGCGCACCCTAGCCGGACATTCCCCGCAGTCAGCTTTACAAGACAGAAAGTCCGTAGAACGCTACCTTCGGGCTTCAAGCCTTGCGTCCGCCCTTCGAGGTACGCACGGATATCCCGAAAAAAGCTGGCCCGAGTGGCACTCCGACAGAGAACCAGGAGCAAATGGACAGCAAGGACTTCGAGTTATGCGACCAGTACGCGCGCGGGCGCGCGCGTGTAGGGCCTGTAAAAAATTCAAGCCTATACTTGGGGGCACATACGCCGTCCTATCACTCTGGCTGTCGCTGAGGGTCCCTGCATTAAGCGGATCAACAACCAGTCGAGCCTCCCCCCCCCCCTCGTACCCAGATGCGCCCGACGTGCTGAATCAGCGGCTTGGGTGGGGTGATTCAGTACCCCAAGCAGTTTCCTCGAAGGCATCAATCACGTCACGCATAACGGCGGGAATATGCGACAAGGCCAATTGGAAGATGAAATCCGGAATTCCATGCAAAGGCTCCGCGACGCTCCCAGCAATGGCGGCTATCGTGTCCGCGTCACCGCCTAGTGACACCGCATTGCGCAGCGCATCCTCGAAACTCTCGGACTCCAACGCACAGACGATCGCAGGCGGCACGGTCCCCTGGGCGGTCTCGTTGTACTCGTGGACTGCGCGGAGCTCGCCGACACTGAGGCTTAGGTCGTAGCCGTATTCGGACTCCAGCGCCGCCCGAATCGCCGCCGCTTCGGCACCATGGCGGGCCAGCCAGACGGCATGGGCTGTTGCAAGCGCCCCTCTGAGTCCTTCGGGATGGTCGTGGCTGACCGCGGTGACCCTCCGGGCCGCATCTAAGCTCTCGTCAAGCGAAGATGAGAGCCATGAAACCGGAGATACCCGCATAGCGCCTCCGTTACCCAAACTGCCGTAGGGAGGCTGGACCTCCGCTGCAGCTAGCCAACTGAAGAACTTCTTGCCATAGCCACCCAGATGCGCTGCCGGCCGAACCTTGCGCGCCCATTCCCGCATCGCCTCAGCCGAGCCCTTCCCATGCAGTAGAGAATCGGCAACGGCGACGGTCATGATGCTGTCGTCGGTGATTCCGTTCCGATCATTGAACAGCGGGAAATCCTTCGTGGTTATACGTCGGAGCTCCCACGGCGCACCCACGATGTCGCCGACAATCGCGCCAAGCATGGGGCCTCTCTCCTTTTCACAGATCGGTCAATGCAAAGTCAGGGCCTGAATCTCCAGGCCTGCGAACACCGTAAAAAGCGTACCCGGTTTCTGACGATGCCACGCTGGATTTGCCTCCCCGAGGGGGGAAGGGGCGCGCCACCCACGCATCCTGGCCAACGAGTGAGATGGCGTCGTGATCGCTCAGAGGGATTTCCACTCCATAAAGGTTTACTGCGATCGCCTATCAGGCGGGATTCGTTTGCGGGCTGGGTTCGGCGTGCACGGCCTCGCCGCTGAGCAGGTAACCAATAACCACCCCTTCCGACATGACCGGCTGGATCTCGGCCCGGACAACATGAGTCCCGCCTCGGTCACGCACCTCGCGCATAAGTGCTCTAGTCGCCGCCTCATAAGGCTCTTCCCCCTGGCCCACTGCATCCGGGGACTTGTGGTGCTCCGCGACGACCAAACCGAGATTTGATCGGATGATGCAACCTGGAACCTCTGGCCCTCGAAAAACCCCGGCAGCGGGGTAGCGCTCGCTGGGACTCGGGGTTTCCTTAACAGACGGGCTTTCTTTTGGTGCGATAGCCGGCGCGTCGAGGTCCTTGTTAAGGTCCTCTTCGATGTCAGCGTCAGGGTGCTGATTCAGCAAGGACGCGAGGGCGACATCATGGCGTGCGGTGGCGTAAGGCCAGCTATGCAGCGCTACATCCCCCGGCAGCCGGTAATAGATGATCCCCTCGTTCACGGGTTCCTCCGGCGCCTGCCGATCCACCACGGATTCCCGTGGTTCGGAGTCCGCAGACCTGCGGGAGGAGAAAAAGCGCCGCCTCGGTGAACGAATGAAGTGGATGAACCTGAAGCCCAAAAGGATTTGCACTCCCAGCACACCCGCCAATGCGGCGATGACTACAGGGCCATTGCCTGGCAACCCATACACCTGCAGCGCGGCCATTACGGCCAACATGTACGGGATCGCCAGCAGAAGTATCGCCCATATCGGCAAAGCACGGCCCCGACTCCAGAGCAGGGCGGCCAGGATAACGATAGGGGCCAGTGCGGCCGTCACAAGAACGTAGAACTCCGTCATCGCACTCCCCTTGTCCCAGCGGGGGCACTCCGCCGACGAATCCCCCCTTTTTCGTGTCGCCCACCGGCTCTAACGAAGCGTGGAGCCGTCGGACAGCCTGTTCTATTTCTCGTAATAGTCCCGAGATCCGTCAACCGCGTTAGATCTTGCCTTTTGTCCTGCCTGGCCAGCTTTGGCTCAAGGGGCCGGATCTGACCCCGCGGCCCACCAGAGGTCTCCCTCGGTCCGCACCTCGCACCAATCGTTTGAATTATTCCGCTGCGCCATTTCGTGGAGTCGGCCGCATAGCTGTTCGTCAAGGCTGTCATCACGACAGGGCTCCATCGTTCAGTTGGTGCCGTTCAGCGTAATATCGTGCGTCAGCAAGGGAAGGCGCCGGGTGAAAACTTCCGATCGCGTCTTGCCACCGCCCCCTTTGAGTGTATGGCGATGTGGGACCAGGAATACCGGCTGGTCGTACCAGACATACTCACCATTCACCCGGCGCTAAACTGAATCGTTGTCCGCCGCTTACTAGCGGTATAGGTGGGCACCCAGGCAATCAAAGCGTCCTCCTCCGAGCTCCAACAGGATGGTTCGGCACGGTCAGCCAAACGCCGAGATCATCGCAGCGATCTCGGTGAAAATGCCACCGGCGGTGCCCTGTGTGCAAGCGATCCAACATACCAACTCAACTCTGTAGTGCCGATGGATCCGAGCGCTCGCCCAAGAGACATAGGCTTGGCAGTACAGAAGAGGAAATCACTATATGCCGGTTACGCAGGAGGGACTTGATGATGAAGGGTGGAACCGGGACGGGCTTGCGCCGTTTCCGGAATGCTTCAGTTGCAAGTCATTCGCGGAGCTATACGAAGAGGGAGTGCTCCAGAGTGCAGGAGCACGCCAATACGGATATGCCGCGAAGATCGGCGTACTACCAGGATTCGTAGAGGGTGATCCTGCGGCCTGGCGCCTGGTGATGGAAGGAAAATCCGAGTGGGATCCCCGCGAAGAATAATGCTTCGAGCAATTCGCCCTCCCATCGCGCATGGTTGGCTGGCGCACGGAGCAACCACTCTTACGCCAATCAATTGGGGGACTACTTGGGGGACTGACTAACTCGCTGAACAGAATTTCCCTTTCCAATCAGCGACTTAATTCTGAAAATGGCGGAGAGTGAGGGATTCGAACCCTCGATGGGCTTTTGACCCATACTCCCTTAGCAGGGGAGCGCCTTCGACCACTCGGCCAACTCTCCGGAAACGCGGCACAGGATAAGGCCTTGGGCCTTCAAATGAAAGGCCCGGAAGGCTGATCGCAGCCTCCGGGCCTTTCACTTTCCTTACGGGAGGTTCAGTCGTCGCGTGCGCCTGCCGCGGCACCACCCGCCCCAGTACCACCGCCACTGGAGTTCTCGCCGCCGCCCTCACCACTGGCGACGTTCGCTTCACGCTGAATGCGCTGAAAGATTTCCTCGCGATGGACCGCGACGTCCTGGGGTGCGTTGATGCCGATGCGGACTTGATTGC
Source organism: Thioalkalivibrio sp. ALMg13-2 (assembly GCF_000381185.1). Classification (NCBI taxonomy): domain Bacteria; kingdom Pseudomonadati; phylum Pseudomonadota; class Gammaproteobacteria; order Chromatiales; family Ectothiorhodospiraceae; genus Thioalkalivibrio; species Thioalkalivibrio sp. ALMg13-2. The sequence continues at coordinate 4,199 of NZ_KB906104.1, forward strand.
CCTTGACCCCCAGGACGGTGACGGACACATCATCGCCGATCATGAGGGTCTCGCCCACACGCCGAGTCAAAATGAGCATGCTCTTCTCCGCAGTGCCTGTGTCGGACGGAGTCGGTCGTCCGGTAACCGTTTTACGGTCTGTCATCCTTAACCGTCCTCCTGTTGACCGACTGGGGTCTGTTCGAGTTCAAACGCATCGTGCAATGCACGCACTGCAAGTTCGAGGTACTTCTCATCTACGACCACGGAGATCTTGATCTCCGAGGTGGAGATCATCCGGATGTTGATGGTTTCGCGCGACAGGGCCTCGAACATCTTGCTGGCGATGCCCGCGTGCGAACGCATACCGACCCCGACCACCGAGATCTTCACGATGTGCGTATCCCCGGAAACCTCGCGGGCGCCCAGCGCCTTCGCGGCCGCCTGCAGGATCTCCAGGGCCTTGTCGTAGTCATTGCGATGGACGGTGAACGTGAAGTCGGTGGAATTATCCGCCCCGACGTTCTGCACGATCATGTCCACCTCGATATTGGCGTCCGCGATCGGGCCAAGGATGCGATGCGCGACCCCCGGCTGATCGGGGACGCCCTGAACCGTCAGCTGGGCCTCGTTCTGATTGAACGCGATACCCGCAACCAGCGCCTGTTCCACTTGCGCATCCTCCTCCGTGGTAATCAGGGTTCCCGGGCCTTCCTCGAACGAGGACAGCACTCGTAAAGGGACGTTGTACTTGCCGGCAAATTCCACCGCGCGGATCTGCAGCACCTTGGAGCCCAGGCTGGCCATCTCCAGCATCTCCTCGAAGGTGATGCTTTGCAGGCGGCGGGCCGTCGGCACCAACCGCGGATCGGTGGTGTAGACGCCGTCGACATCAGTATAGATGCGGCATTCGTCGGCCTTCAGCGCCGCGGCCAGCGCCACCGCGGTGGTATCCGATCCGCCCCGGCCCAGGGTGGTGATCGCACCCTCCTCGTCCACGCCCTGGAAACCGGCCACGACCACGACGCGCCCGGCCTCGAGATCGCCGCGCACCCGGGCATCGTCGATGCTGCGGATACGGGCCTTGTTGTGCGCACTATCCGTACGGATGGTCACCTGCGCCCCGGTGTAGGACCGCGCATCACAGCCCCGCGCCTCCAGCGCCATCGACAGCAACGCGATGGTGACCTGCTCCCCGGTGGACAGCAGCACATCCAGCTCGCGACCGTCCGCGCGCGGATTCAGTGCGTGCGCCAGGCCCAGCAGGCGGTCGGTCTCGCCGCTCATCGCGGAGACCACGATCACCAGCTGATGGCCTTCCTCGCGCAGCTTCAGCGCGCGTTCCGCCACCGCCTGGATGCGTTCGGGCGAGCCCACCGAGGTGCCGCCAAATTTGAGTACCAGCAACGCCATTTCAAGATTCCGTTCCGTGCCCGGTCCTTGCGACCGTCCGGACAGGGCGCACCCCATCCATTAGCGTTTACTTAAGAAGCGGGCATTAAACACCAACTGGCCGCCGCATTAAAGCCCACCGCCCCGGCGAACCCCGCGCAGGGCCCCGTCATTGCGAGGCCCCGCCGGGGCCGTGGCAGCCTCCGTCCAAAACCACCGGATCCCGCCGAACCCTCCGGCACCGGGGCTGCCCGCGGAGATCGCCGCGGCGCTACGCGCCTCCCGATGACGGGGATGGACGATCGATCAGGCGCGTTCGCGCACCCAGGCCTCCACCGAGGCCAGGGCCGCGTCCAGCTTGTCCGGGCTCTGGCCGCCGGCCATCGCCATGTCCGGACGGCCGCCGCCCTTGCCGTCGACCTGCGTAGCAACATGGCCCACCAGATCCCCAGCCTTGAACTGGCCGGTCTCGGCCTTGGTCACACCGGCCACCAGGCTGACCTTGCCCTCGCCTGTCGCGGTGCCCAGCACCACCACAGCCTTGCCGAGCTTCTGCTTGAGCTGGTCGACCATGTCGCGCAGGGCCTTGGGCTCCACGCCCTCGACCTTGGCGGCCAGCACCTGGATGCCGTCGACATCCTTGGCCTGCGAGCCGAGGTCGTCGCCGGCCTGGCTGGCCAGCTTGCCCTTCAGCTGCGTGACCTGCTTCTCCAGCTCGCGGGTGCGCTCCTGCAGCTGGGCAACCTTGTCGGCCGCCTCGCCGCGCCCGGCGCGCAGGCGATCGGCGATCGCGTCCAGGTGGCCGATCTGCTGGTCCACCCAGCGCAGGGCGACCTCGCCGGCAACCGCCTCGATACGCCGGATACCCGCGGCCACCCCGCCCTCGGAGGTAATGCGGAACAACCCGATGTCGCCGGTGCGATCCACGTGCGTGCCACCGCACAGCTCCACCGAGGTGCCGATCTTCAGCACGCGTACGCGATCACCGTACTTCTCGCCGAACAGCGCGACCGCGCCGGACTCCATCGCGGAGTCGATGTCCATGACGTTGGTATCGGTGGCCTCGTTGGCCAGGATCTCGGCGTTCACCTGGGCCTCGATGGAGCGCAGCTGTTCTTCGGTCAGCGGTTCCATATGGGTGAAATCGAAGCGCAAACGATCCGGGTCCACCAGCGATCCCTTCTGTTGCACGTGGTCGCCCAGCTGATCGCGCAGCGCCTTGTGCAGGAGATGAGTGGCCGAGTGGTGGCGGCGGATGTTCTCGCGGCGGGGGCCTTCCACCGCGGCCTGCAGGGTCTGGCCGCGCTCCAGTGTGCCGGCGCGGACCTGGCCTACGTGGATGTGCGCCGCACCCTGCTTGCGGGTGTCGGAGACCTGGAAGCGCACGCCGGAACCGCTGAGCGTACCGACATCGCCCACCTGGCCGCCGGACTCGCCATAGAACGGCGTGCGGTCCAGTACCACCAGCCCCTCGGCACCGACTTCCAGGCGATCGACGGCCTCGCCATTCTGGTACAGCGCCAGCACGCGGCCCTCGTCGTCCACCGTCTCGTAGCCGGAGAATTCGGTCGCGACATCGACCTGCGGCAGGCCGCCGTCGTCCATCGAGAAGTGGCTGGCCGCACGCGCCCGTGCACGCTGGCCGGCCATGGCGGACTCGAAGCCCTCCATGTCCAGCTCCAGCTCGCGCTCGCGCGCAATGTCACCGGTCAGGTCCACCGGAAAGCCGTAGGTGTCGTAGAGCAGGAAGATGGTCTCGCCGGGGATCACCTTGCCCTCGAGATCGCGCAGGTCCTCTTCCAGGATCTTCATGCCCTTGTCCAGGGTCTCCAGGAACTTGCGCTCTTCCTTTTCCAGGACCTTCTCGACCTGGGCCTGCGCCTCGGCCAGTTCCGGGAAGGCCTCGCCCATCGCGCGCACCAGGTCGCCCACGGTCTGGTAGAGGAAGGCGTCCTGCGCGCCGACCTTGAAGCCATGGCGCGCGGCGCGGCGGATGATGCGGCGCAGTACATAGCCACGCCCTTCGTTGGACGGCAGCACGCCATCGGTAATCAGGAAGGCGATGGAGCGAATGTGATCCGCGATCACGCGCAGCGAGGCGGAATCCTTCTTCGTCGCACCGGTTACCCGTGCGGCGGCCGCGATCAGGTCCTGGAACAGATCGATCTCGTAGTTGGAATGCACGCCCTGCAGCACAGCCGCCAGGCGTTCCAGACCCATGCCGGTATCCACGGACGGGCGCGGCAGCGGGTTCAGCGTGCCGTCCGCATCGCGGTCGTACTGCATGAACACCAGGTTCCAGATCTCGATGTAGCGATCGCCGTCCTCGTCCGGCGAACCGGGCGGGCCACCCGCGACCTCCGGCCCGTGGTCGTAGAAGACCTCGGTGCAGGGGCCGCAGGGGCCGGTTTCGCCCATCTGCCAGAAGTTGTCGGAACCGCCGTCAGGGTCGTCGCCGATACGGATGATGCGTTCGGCCGGGACCTTGATCTCGTCGGCCCAGACCTTGTAGGCATCATCGTCGGTCTCGTAGACCGTGACCCACAGCTTTTCCGGCGGCAGGCCGATGGTGTCGGTCAGGAACTGCCAGCAGTAGTGGATCGCGTCGCGCTTGAAGTAGTCACCGAAACTGAAATTGCCCAGCATCTCGAAGAAGGTGTGGTGCCGCGCGGTGTAGCCGACGTTCTCGAGGTCGTTGTGCTTGCCGCCGGCGCGCACGCAGCGCTGGCTGGACACGGCCCGGGTGTACGGGCGCTTCTCACGGCCGAGAAACACATCCTTGAACTGCACCATGCCCGCGTTGGTGAACAGCAACGTAGGGTCGTTGCCGGGCACTAGCGGGCTGGACGGCACGATCGTGTGTCCGTGCCCTTCAAAGAATTCGAGGAAACTCCGGCGAATGTCGGCGCTTTTCATGCGGTTCCGATAGCAATGGGGTCAAACCCGGAATGCTATCACGCAAGCGCCCCACCCGCGTATTGCCGGGCCCGTCTTCCGGCCATCTTCCTAGTCATTGCGAGGCCCCCAAAAGGGGCCGGAGCGATCGTTTGGGACATGCCCCGCCGCCGGATCCGGTGCCATGGACACGGATTGCTTCGTCGCGATGCTCCTCGCAATGACGGGGCTCGAGAAACGTCATTGCGAGGGCCCGAAGGGGCCGTGGCAATCGCTGACGGTTCGCGCGGCGGCTGGATCGGGTGGCTCTGGACGCAGATTGCTTCGTCGCGGAGCTCCTCGCAATGACGGGGCAAGAACAACGTCATTGCGAGGAGCGCAGCGACGAAGCAATCTCCATCGGCACCCACCCGAGGCAAGAACCACGACTCAGGTCGCCTATCGCCGGGTCCCGTAGGACCCGGGAGCCCTCCAACGCCTGACCGATACTCAACCCACAATATCGTCGAACAGGTCGCGCCACTCGGGGTTCGTCTGCTCGATCAGCGCGACCTTCCTGCGGCGCGGACCCGCTTTCAGCTGCTTCTCGCGCTCGATCGCGGAGGTCATTTCCTCACAGGATTCGAACCAGACGAGCCGATGCAGACCGTAACGGCTGGTGAACCCGGACGCCTCGCCCGAGCGATGCTGCCAGACCCGCTGCACAAGGTTGCTGGTCACCCCGACATAAAGCGCCCCGTCACGGCGGTTGCTCATGATGTAGACACAGGGCTGTTTCATCGCTCCCTCCCTGGGCGACGGGGCATGGGTACTCACCGGCCGAGAATCCTTTCGGCCGTTTACTACGGGGACGCTAGCACGCCCCCAACACCAGCACGTCATTGCGAGGCCCCGAAGGAGCCGTGGCAATCACTGGCGGTTTGTTCGACGTCTGGATCCGGTGGCTCTGGACGCAGATTGCTTCGTCGCGGTGCTCCTCGCAATGACGGGGCTCGAGAAACGTCATCGCGAGGCCCTGAAGGGGCCGTGGCAATCGCTGACGGTTCGCGCAGCGGCTGGATCAGGTGGTTCCGGACGCAGATTGCTTCGTCGCGGAGCTCCTCGCAATGACACTGGGTCTCAGGGCTCGTCTTTCCAGGCGGCGAGGGCCTGGTGGGCGACACCGCCGGGGAATCCGCGACCCGCGAGGTGGCGAAGATAGCGGGCCTCGTCCTCGCGGGTCTCGGGCGGATGACGGAAGTGGCGTTCGAGCTGGCCACGGGCCTGGTCGATCCAGTCGATCTCCAGGGCATCGATGGCGGCGTTCACGGTGTCGTTGCCGATGCCGTTGTGGGCCAGTTCGGCACGGATGCGCTGTTCGCCGTAACCCTGCTCGGTACGGTGGCGGGCCATGAAGTCCGCGTAACGGGTATCGCTCAGATAGTCGAGCTCACGCGCACGCTCCAGCGCGGCGTCCACGGCATCCCGTTCGAAGCCGCGCTCACCGAGCTTGCGCGCCAGTTCCAGACCGGAGTGTTCACGCCGAACCAGCAACCGCAGGCCCACCTCAAGCGCAGCCTCGGGGTCGGCCGGGTCAGCCTTGCTCCTCGACCGGGGCATCGACCGGCACGTCCTCTACCGTGGCCTTGTTGCGCTTGGGCAGCAGGCGTTCGCGCAGCGTCTTTTCGACTTCCTCGGCGATGTGCGGGTTGTCCTTCAGGTACTGGCGGGCGTTTTCCTTGCCCTGGCCGATGCGCTCGCCGTTGTAGCTGTACCAGGCGCCGGCCTTGTCGATCAGGCCTTCCTTCACGCCCATCTCGATGATCTCGCCAACGCGGGAGATGCCCTCGCCGTAGAGGATCTCGAAATAGGCCTCGCGGAACGGGGGCGCCATCTTGTTCTTCACGACCTTCACACGGGTCTCGTTGCCGATGACCTCGTCGCCCTTCTTGATCGCGCCGATGCGGCGGATGTCCATGCGCACGGAGGAGTAGAACTTGAGCGCGTTGCCGCCGGTGGTGGTCTCGGGGCTGCCGAACATCACGCCGATCTTCATGCGGATCTGGTTGATGAAGATGACCAGCGTGTTGGAACGCTTGATGTTGGCGGTCAGCTTGCGCAGGGCCTGCGACATCAGCCGCGCCTGCAGGCCGACGTGGGAGTCGCCCATCTCGCCCTCGATCTCGGCCTTGGGCGTGAGCGCAGCCACGGAGTCGACGACCACGACGTCGATCGCGCCGGAACGCACCAGCATGTCGGAGATCTCCAGGGCCTGCTCGCCGGTATCCGGCTGCGAGACCAGCAGGTCGTCCACGTTCACACCCAGCTTCTCGGCGTAGGTCGGGTCCAGTGCGTGTTCGGCGTCGACAAACGCAGCCGTACCGCCGGCCTTTTGCGCCTCGGCGATCACCTGCAGTGTCAGGGTCGTCTTGCCCGAGGATTCCGGCCCGTAGATCTCGACCACGCGCCCGCGCGGCACACCGCCGATGCCGAGCGCGATATCCAGTGCCAGGGAGCCCGTGGAGATCGCGGGGACGTCCACCGCCTCCTGATCGCCCATGCGCATGACCGCGCCCTTGCCGAATTGGCGTTCGATCTGCCCGAGTGCGGCGGTCAGGGCCTTCTTGCGATTGTCGTCCACGGTATGCCTCCCGATACTTGCTGCGATGGTTTCCGACCCGTTGCCCAAGACGGGGCGGATACGGGGCCGCAGTATCCCACAGGGCGGGGAGTGACCCAACCCGTGATCGTGCAGGGACAAAGGACTTGCCCAAGACACCCGCGGCACCGGAGCCAAGCCGGCTGGCCTGCGGGCGGGACGCTTGGGTTGGCCCGGGTCACGGCCCCGGGCCAACGAACCGGGCACCCGTCACCGATCCATGGGGTTTCCGGGCTCGTCGGGATCCGCCGCGGGGGGCACGGCACGACGCCTCCGGGTTTCGTCGTCGTGCAGGTGAACGTCCATCTGCGGAAAAGCGATCTCGATCCCCTGTTCGCGGAAGCGCTTGATGATCGCGGTGTGGAGCCCGCTCAGCGTGACCAGCCGGTCCGCCATCTGGCAGACGAACACCCGCAGTTCGAAATTCAGCGCGTTATCGCCAAACCGGAGGAAATACACCACCGATTCGGGATCCTCCAGGACGTGCGGGTCTTCCTGGGCCACCTCCAGCAGGGTCTCCCGGACAAGATCGACATCCGACGCATAGCTGACCCCCACCGGGATCACCAGCCGCGTGGTGGTGTCGCTCAGAGTCCAGTTGATCAGATGGTCGGAGATGAACGTCTTGTTGGGAACGACGATCTCCCGGTTGTCCCAGTCGACGATCGTGGTAGCCCGGCCCCGGATCTTCGATACCGTCCCGCTGTATTCGCCAACGGTGATGGTATCGCCCACCCGGACCGGGCGCTCCAGCAACACAATCAGCCCGGCAACGAAGTTGGCCACGACCTCCTGCAGACCAAAACCCAGACCGACGGTCAGCGCCGCCACCAGCCACTGGATCTCGCTCCAGCGCAGGCCCAGAAGCGAAAACACCACGATAACCGCCACCACGGCCAGCAAATAGCGCAGGAGCATGGTGAACGTGTAGCGCCCGGGCGCATCCATCTGCGTGCTGCGCGACAGCAGGATCTCCACCAGCCCCGGCAAGTTGCGCGCCGACAACAGAAACAGCAGCCCCAGAAACCCGGCCAGCAACAGATCCTGGAGGGACACGCTGGTGAGGATCTCGCTCTCGCCGATCTCGATCGTGCGCGACCACAGTGTGATCCCGTCCAGCCAGGCCAGGGCCGGCAGGATGTCCGACCACACCCACAACAGCCCCACTACCGTGCCGCCCAGCGCCGCCACCCGCAGCAGCGTGCGGCTTTGCAGATTGACGTCCTCCATGCTCAGCTGCGGCTCGGGGACGTCCAGCCCAGTTTCGCCGCCGCTGCCGCCCTCGGTGACTGCCTCCTGCTCGCGCCGCTCACGGTTCCGGAGCAGCGCGAGCCGCATCTCTCCCAGGACGAGCCACCGGGCCGCCAGGCTGTAACCAAGACCGACAACAATCAGCACCAGCACCGTCCCGATCAGGTGCCGCAGGAGCTCGGCCACGGTGTACAGATAACCGGCCAGGGCAAGGGCCGCCAGGCCCACCACCATCACGATCACGAGCCCCCGCAGCAATAACCGGCGGCGCTCGTCCAGCGTGCCGCCTTTCGAACCGTCCGGGACCGGCGCCAGAAGCAGCCAGGCCACCATCGCAAAATTCACGATGACCGCCAGGAGTGCCAAACGGCCATAAAGATCGAATACCTCGTCGCTCGGGTGCCCGAAGGCCAGGGCCACGAACAGGAACAGCAGGGTCTGCACCGGAAGAAACCAGTGCAAGTGACGATACAGACGCGTCAGCAATGGCTCGGGCCAGCCGAAATGCACGGTCCCGACCCCATGGCGGCTGATGAAGAGCAGAAGGAGGTGGCCCGCCATCCACCACACCGAAACCGTGATCAGTGCCAGGGACAGGACCTCCACCGCAAAACCCGGCTCCGGGACCGCATGCAACTGGAATGCGAGAGTCAGCAGCAGAAACGGCACGGGTAAAACGCGCAGCAGACTCCACCCCAGGGCCCGGACGGTGACCGCAATACTGTCCGTGTAGCGGTGACGGGTCGTTTCGGCGAGACGCTCCAGATGCCGGTGGACATTGCGCCCGGCGAGATACAGCAACCCCGCCACCAGCAGAATGAACCCGATGAACCATGGCCGGTGCAGCGTCTGGCGCAGGAATGTCTCCCGCAACTCCGCCCAGGCGGCGGGGTCCAGCAGCGCCAGGGTCGCGGCCGGCGCCCGCTCGAACCACGCGACCCCGACCGGGGAATGGCTTGGCCACCAGAGCAACGCTTCTTGCAGGATCCGGTCGAGCTCCGCCACCAGATCGACGACCGCACGCAGCCGCAGGTCGGCCTGGCGCAGTTGTTCGGTCCGCGCCTCCTCGGCATGCAGCTCCGCATTCAGTGTCTGGCGGCGCAGCTCGCGCAAGGCCGCACGGGCCGCGGGTTCCCATTCCGCCACCGGGTCCGCCGGAAGCACAGCCAGACGCTCGCGCAAGCTGATGGTCCGTAACTGCGACTGCGCCAGCTCCCGTTCCAGATCACGTAGCTGGAAACGGACCTGGTCAAGATCGCGCAGGCGTCGCTGCTCCTCCAGGAAGACCCCACCCAGCGCCTCGGTCAGACCACTGATCTCCAGACGCTCGTGGACATGGGACAGGGATTGCGCCAGTTCCCGCTCGACCCGGACCAGCCGGTCACGCTCATACTGCAGGGTGCGGGTCTGAGCCTGGGCCTCCGCGATGCGGTCGAACGCCGCATGCAGTTCCTCGATTTCCTCCGCATGGTGCAGCTGCGCTTCCGGCTGACGCTCCAGCAGGGTACGCAGCTCCGCCCGCAGTTCCTGCAGTTCCTCGCTGGACAGTTCGGTCAACCGGACCTCCAGCCGACTCTGCAGGACACTCTGCCAGCGCGCCTCCAACTCCAGACCGCGGATCAGCAGGCCCCGCGCCTGCATCCGCGGCGGCAGCGAAACGGCATCCAGCTGCGCCGCAAGCAGGCGAGCATCCGCCTGTCGCGCCCGGGCCTCCTGCACGGCTGCGTGAGCCTCCGTCCATTCGACCTCCTCGGGCAGCGGCTGTGGCCCGTCCTCCAGTTCCTGACGCTCCCGGCGCAGGCGTTCCAGGGTCTCCGCCTGAACCTCCGCCTGCTCTTCCAGTTGCGCGTGCAGGATGCGCTGGTCATCGAGTTCCGCTTCCAGTCGCTCGCGGTCGCGCCCCACCCGTTCCAGCTCATCCTCGATGCGGCGGATCGAGACCTCTTCGCCCAGCCCGGCCGGGAATGCCCCGACCCCGTCCAGACCCTGTTCCAACTCGCCCAGACGCTCCGGCACCTCCCGGGCGGTGGTCGCACGGTCCAGCGCTCCCCGCACTCGCTCCACGGCCGCCTGCTCGTACTCGCGGGCCTCCTCCCACAGTGCCCGTTCCGCTTCCGCCCGGTCCTCGTCAGCGCTGCGCGCCTCGAGCTCGTCCAGCGGACTGGCCTCCAGCCACTCCTCCGCCGGCTGGGTATCCACGGCTTCCAGAAGCTCGGGGAGACGGTCGCGGAAAACGGCCAGATCGGCCTCCAGGGCCGCCACTTCCGCCGGGCTGACCACCACCGGCGCGGATGACTCCGGATCCGCGTCCGCCCCCGCCAGTGGACCGGCCACCACCAACAACAGGGCGATCCCAAGAAACGCGAGCCGCCACGTCCGGCGGCACTTGTTGCATCCGTCGATCCTTCTCATGATCTACCTGTCCGCGAACCCGCCCGCCGTCGACTTGCGATCCCGCCCCGCCCGGCATACTCCGCGCGTTCCGGGGCATACGACCTCCGTATGCACAACATATACCGTATACCGCGTTGCCCCGGTTCGCCTGCCCGGTTCTGTGACTGCGTTAATCCCGCAGCGGTATCCGCGACCGCGATCCCGGCGGCCATGCAACCCCGGCGCCGCGGAACGGACGCCGGCACACACCCGCGCAATCGGCCCCCCCGCCCCGAACGCGGCCCACACAGGCGTGACCCCGCACACGTTCCGGCGCGGGGTTCAGGGCGAAATTCGGGGTCTGTGAGCCAGTTGGCTTGCGAGGATCAAAGGGGGCGAATAGCGTTTCCTGCGAGCACCCCTCCCCCCCTGTGTGCTCGACGCCCCGTGCCTCCAGAGGCCGGGGCGTTTTCACTGGCGGGGCCCGTGTGCCCAGGAGACTCCAGGTGCGGCGCGTGCAGGCGTTACGACTCCCTTGTGCCGGGTGACTGCACGGCGGTCACCGCGCCTTGTTCGCACGCAAGACCGACTCGCGCGCGAACGGGTCCCTTGATCAGGGTTTCCCTAGTGCGCCAGCAGTTCGCTCAGGGCATGCAGCATGGACTGCAGGCGGACCTCGTGGCGTTCGCCATCGAAATGGCAGGTCTCGACACGGGCATCCTGGCCTCGCTGTTGCCAACCGAAGCAGACCGTACCGACCGGCTTGGCGTCGGTCCCGCCCCCGGGTCCGGCGATTCCGGTGACCGAGAGCGCGTGATTCGCCCCGCTGCGGGCCAGCCCACCCTCGACCATTGCACGGGCCACCGCCTCGCTGACGGCGCCGTGTTCCTCGATCAACTCGGGCGGCACGCCAACCATCGCGGTCTTGGCGGCGTTCGAGTACGCCACCCAGCCGCATTCGAACCACTGCGAGCTACCCGGAATATCCGTCATCGCCTGCGCGATGCCGCCGCCGGTGCAGGATTCCACGGTGCACAGGCGTTCGCCCTTCGCCATCAGGCGCTCGCTCAGGTCATAAACCAGGGCCGACAGGCTCGGGGCGTCGGACTCGCGGAGGGTCAGGAGGGTGGTGCTCGATTCTGCCGTCATGGGGCGATCATCCCTCCGGATCGAAGGCGACCGCAACCCGCCAGCCGTTGCCGGATGCGCCCTCGACGGGGGCGCAGCGCACCACGCGGCCGTGGCGCTCAAGACCCTCCAGGCGACCGTCCGGGCTAGGCACCGAGACCGTAATGCCCACACCGGCATCGGTCTCGCGCTGCGCCACAAAGGCGCAACCCATGGCGGAGAGGTCCTCCAACTGCACGCTGATGGACTCGCCACTGGAGCGCCAGGTCACGCGCGCCGCCGTGCTGACCTGCATCCGCCGGTGATCGCGCCGATCCTCTTCCCCGATCATGCTCGCCTCCTCCCTGACATCGCGTCACTTGCGCTGTCCCGAGTGTGGCACAACTCCCGCACCTGACCCAGCTGCCATGCCGGGCACCGCATCCGTATACTGCGCATCTGCCCGAATCGAGCGCCGCCGGACCGATGAGCGCCGCCGCCCATACGCCGATGAGATGTCGCATTAGCCGGGCCAATCGCGGGCAGACCACGCCACAGGGCCATGCCAGCCGCGCGAGCGCCGGCCCCCTGCTTGAGGGCGTTACAGGCAGGGGTATGGAGCGTTAGTTGGCCTGCTTGCGGTCCGCATGGGCGCGGGATAGCGTGACTGAAGAGCACCGCCCCCCTGTGTGCTCGGCGCCCCGTGCCTCCCCCCCTGAGGCCGGGGCGTTTCTCGTTGGGGTACGGAGCCCGCACGGGAGCACGGGGGATTGCCAACCGATGCATCCGCGCGCGTGATACCGTGCGCGGCGAACCGCCGAGTATTGGACAAATGTCTGATTGCGAATCCCGATTTTCTGGACAGCCGCTAACAAGTGACTGACAAGACGCCACTTTCCGCACACACCCCGATGATGCAGCAGTACCTCGGTATCAAGGCCGAGTACCCGGATACGCTGCTGCTCTACCGCATGGGTGATTTCTACGAGCTGTTCCATGATGACGCCGAGCGCGCCGCGGGACTGCTCGATATCACCCTGACGCGGCGTGGCGAATCGGCCGGACAGCCGATCCCCATGGCCGGGATCCCGGTGCACACGCTGGAGAGCTATCTCGCGCGCCTGCTGAAGCTGGGCGAGAGCGTGGCCATCTGCGAGCAAACCGGCGCCGTCGGGGAACAGAAGGGCCCGGTCAAGCGCGAGGTCGTGCGCATCGTCACCCCCGGCACGGTCACCGAGGAGGCCCTGCTGGAGGCCCGCAGCATCAACCGGATGGTCGCGGTGTGCCCCGCCGGCTCGGCCGCGATCAAGGGCCGCAAGGAGGGCTACGGGATTGCCAGCCTGGAGTTCGCCTCCGGCCAGTTCCGCCTGCTGGAGGTGCGCGACGCGACCGAACTGGCCGCCGAGCTGGCACGGCTGGACCCGGTGGAATGCCTGATCCCCGACCAGGCCGCGCCCATCCCCGGGATCGAGGGCTTCGCCCCGCAGCGCCACGCCGACTGGCATTTCGACGGTGTCTCCGCGCGGCGCGTGCTCACCACTCATTTCGGCACCCGGGATCTCTCCGGCTTCGGCTGCGACGGCCTGGATCTCGGCATCGCCGCGGCCGGCGCCCTGCTCGCCTACGTGCAGAACCGCCATCGCGGGGATCTCGCGCACATCACCGGCCTGGCGCACGAACTGTGCAGCCAGATGCTGGTGCTGGACCCGGCCACCCGCCGCAACCTGGAGCTGACCCGCACCCTGGGCGGAGAACGCCACGGATCCCTGCTGGCCCTGCTGGACACCACCCGCTCGGCGATGGGTTCGCGCCGGCTGCTGCAGTGGCTGCACCAGCCACTGCGCGACCGCGCCATCATCCGCGAGCGCCAGACCGCGATCACCGGACTTCTGGAGTCGGGGGCCACCGCGCCCCTGCGCGAGGCCCTGGCCGGCAGCGCGGATGTCGAACGCATCCTGTCGCGCATCGTCCTCGGCAGCGCCCGGCCGCGCGACCTGACCGCCCTGCTCGCGAGCCTCGAACGCCTGCCGCCCCTGCACCAGGTCCTGACCCCGCTGGCCGCCAGCGCGGCCTCCCTGCAGGCGCTGTACGACGCCCTGGCCCCGGAAGACGAGCTGAGCGCGACCCTGGCCGCCGCGCTGGTCGAGGAGCCACCGCTGCGCGTCACCGACGGCGGCATGATCCGCGCCGGCTTCGATGCCGAGCTGGATCGTCTGCGCGCACTGGAGAACGATGCCGACTCGTTCCTACGCGAGATCGAGGCGCGCGAGCGCGAGGCCACCGGCATCCCCACGCTCAAGGTCGCCTACAACCGGGTGCACGGCTACTACATCGAGGTCTCGCGCACGCGCTCGGCGGAGCTGCCCGGGCGCTTCATGCGCCGCCAGACGCTGAAGAACGCCGAGCGCTACACCACCGAGGAACTCAAACGCTTCGAGGACGAGATCCTCTCCGCCCGCGAGCAGGCCATGGCCCGCGAGCGCGCCCTGTTCGACGGCCTGATCGCCGAGCTCCAGGGTCGCGCCCCGGGTCTGCGCGTGATTGCGGACGCGCTGGCCGAACTGGATGCCCTGGCCTGCCTGGCCGAGCGGGCCAGGCGCCTGGACTGGCACTGCCCGGAACTGGTCGACACGCCCGGCATCCGCATCGAACAGGGCCGCCACCCGGTAGTGGAGGCCGGCCTGGATGCGCCCTTCGTCGCCAACGACACCGAGCTGGACCCCGAAGAGCGCAGGCTGCTGGTCATCACCGGCCCCAACATGGGCGGCAAGTCCACCTACATGCGCCAGACCGCGCTGATCGTGCTGCTGGCCTGCATGGGCAGCTTCGTGCCAGCCGCGCGCGCGCAGATCGGGCCGGTGGACCGGATCTTCACCCGCATCGGGGCCTCCGACGACCTGACCTCCGGGCGCTCCACCTTCATGGTGGAGATGACCGAGGCCGCCAATATCCTGCACAACGCGGGCCCCGAAAGCCTGGTGCTGATGGACGAGATCGGCCGCGGCACAAGCACCTTCGACGGCCTCGCCCTGGCGCTCGCCTGCGCCGAATGCCTGACGCGCCACAATCGCGCCCTGACCCTGTTCGCCACGCACTACTTCGAGCTGACGGCGCTGGCCGAACGCGAGCCCGCGGTCGCCAACGTGCACACGGATGCCATGGAACACGAGCACAGCATCGTGTTCCTGCACCAGGTCCGCGAGGGGCCGGCCAATCAGAGTTACGGCCTGCAGGTAGCGCAACTGGCCGGGGTACCGGCCGATGTCCTGAAGCTCGCGCGCCAGCACCTGCGCGAGCTCGAGGACCGCGCCGCCGAGAGCGACTCGCCGCAACTGGGGCTGTTCACGCCCAAACCCGACCCGGCCAACGTGGCCGCACCCGAACCCGAGCCGTACGAAGCGGAGGCACGCGCCCTGAAGGCCCTGTTCGACACGCTGGATCCGGACGACATGTCCCCGCGCGAGGCCCTGGATGCCCTCTATCGGATGAAAGACGCCCTGCGCGAAAAGTAGCCGCTGCGTCGGGGGTCAGTCGTCCGGATCCGCGGGCGTGACCGCCTCTTCCTTGGCATCGTCCGGATCGCCATCTTCCAGCACATCCGACGGGATCGCCGCGCTGTCCCAGCCGCCACCCAGCGCACGGAATAGCGTCGCGGTGGCCGCCAGCCGATCGCGCGAGGCCGCGGTCAGGGTCAGGCTCGCATCCAGCAGGGCGCGACGCGCGTCCAGCACCTCCAGATAGCCCACGAAGCCGCCGAGATAGCGCCGCTCCGCCAGGTCAAGGACCTCGATCCGGGCACGCATCTCGCGCTGGCGTGCCTCCACCCGCTCACCTCCTGCCCAAACAGGGCCGCCAGATTCAGGCTCGGCAACCATTCGGCCCGCGCCGGCACCACACGGGCCGCGGCGATCTCGGCGTCGAGGTCGTTCTCCAGGGCGTCGCGCACCAGGCGGTCGAGCCGCGGGTCCTCGAACCTCTCCCACCAGAACTCGGCATCGGCGGAGTCCTTGTCCATCTGCTCGCCGATCGCCTCCGGCCACGCCTCTGGGAGGGCGACCTCCGGGCGCTCGTAGTCCGGCCCCACCGCACAGCCCGCCAGCACGAGGGCCACACGGGGACGCCACCGACCCATCCCGTAAAGGCTGTTGCGGCCCATCGGATCCCGAAATGACGCCGGCCCGCGCCCGGGATTCACGACTCCCGCGATGGAGGCGTTACAATGCCGCAATAACCCGTCGGCAAGGCCAGGGACACGTGCCGCCGCGACCATGACCGGGCCTCAAAAACCCCGGTCAACTGACTGAATTCAAAGGGAGACAAGCATGGCTTTCATCGTTCTCGATAACTGCATCAAGTGCAAGTACACCGATTGCGTCGAGGTCTGCCCGGTCGACTGCTTCCATGAAGGACCGAACTTCCTGGCCATCGACCCCGACGAATGCATCGACTGCACCCTGTGCGAGCCGGAATGCCCGGCCGAAGCCATCGTGCCGGAGGACGACGTCCCCGAAGACCAGCTGCAGTTCATCGAACTGAACGCCGAACTCGCCCGCACCTGGCCGGTCATCACCGCGCGCAAGGATCCACCGGAAGACGCGGAAGAGTGGGATGGCGTCGAGGACAAGCTGCAGTACCTCGAGCGGTAGACGCCGCTTTCGCCCGCCCGGGCGTGCCTCCCCCCGATCATGTACCCGCACCCCCAAAATGACGCCGAACACGCACTGGGGCACAATCGGGCAGTCGGGGCTGCCAACACGGAGGGGCGGTGGATGGACCGCACATTGCTGGAGCTACCCATCAGCGTGGAGCCGGATCGCCGGCGTCTGGCGCGCTTCGCGGTCGAAGCCGTGCGCGCGCTCGGTGGAAGCGCGTTCTCGGCGACCGCTGTCCTGACCACCGCGCTTCAGACCCTGCGGCAGGCCGCCTGCCTGACCGACGCCAGCACGCATGCCTGTCTGGCTGTACACGATGGGGCTGTGGTGCTGGGTTGGGCCGATGCCAGGCACATCCTGAGCCGACTGCCCTCCCCCCCTCCCGCCAAGACCCTGGACGCTCTTGCCGACCGTCTGCGCCAGGTCAGCGAGTCCGCCGACCCCGAACTCCTGCGCCGGCGCAATCAGCAGATCGAGTCCGATCTGGAGAAGGCCAAGGAACGGGCCGCTCAGGAGATGGCGCAGTTGGAAGCCGATCTCGAACACAAGAAGAGCGAGCTACAATCCTCCATCCGCAAGGCAGAAACCGACAGCCTGACCGGCCTGTTCAATCGCGGGGCCTTTGACAGCCGCCTGCGCGAGGGCGTCCTCCAATGCAGTCGCCAGGGCGAGCCATTGGGTCTGATTCTGCTGGACCTCGACTTCTTCAAGGAGGTCAACGACACCCATGGTCACCAGTACGGCGACCAGTATCTGCAGCAAATGGCCGAGGCCATGCGCGCCTCCATCCGCGAACATGTCGACAAGCCCTGCCGCATCGGTGGCGACGAGTTCGCGATTCTTGTCTACGGGGATAACCGGGTGGTCAACGAAGTCGCCCGACGCGTGCTGAAGGGCGTGAACCAGCGCGTGAGCATTGGTGTGGCACAGCTTCGTGAAGGGGACACCGTGGATACCCTGATCGCGCGCGCGGACGCCGCCCTGTACGACGCCAAGCGGCGCGGGCGCGGGCGCATTGCCTGCAGCGAGCATGACCCCATCGAACTGGCTCCGGAAGCGGCCCACGACGACCCACCCGTGCATGGCTGAGTTCGATAGCGAAGCCTCCGACACGGCTGACATCTGTCTGCTGACCGAACAGGCACCCTGCCATAGCAGTGCCCAGGTACTGTTGCTGTCGAAACTGCGAGCCGTCTCGCGCCGCATGGGCTTCCCCGAGGTCGTACGCGAGCGCATGGGTCTGGTCTGCCAGGAGATGGTCAGCAACCAGATGAAGTACGCCGAGGGCTCGGGACTGGTGCAGGTATGGGAAGTGCGCCAGCCAAGGCCTACCATCGATCTGTTCGCAATGGATTTTGGCCCCGGCATCCCCAATCTTCCGGCCGCAATGGATGACGGCTATACAACGTCCGGCACCATGGGCAAGGGACTTGGGGCCATTCGCCGGCTGGCCAGCGAATCCGAGTTTTACACCGTCCCCCGGGGGGTCGCCAGTGATGCGCCGTGGCACGGCATGGCGGCATGGGCCCGCTTTCACGTACGCCCGGAACCCAAGCAGGAACATTTCCAGATCGGCCGTTACATGCGCGCCTACGCCGACAGCCCATACAACGGGGACTGCATGGGCATGCACGCCACCGGTTCGGTCCTGCGCTGGCTACACATGGACGGACTGGGTCACGGGGCCGAGGCCGCCGGCGCAGTGAACGGACACTGCAACGTCAATACCGAAGGCGGCGAGCTGAAGGTTGTGCTGGAACAGCTGAGCCAACGCATGAACGGCACCCGCGGCGCGGTGGGCCTGGTCGGCGAGGTGGATGCCACACAGGATACTGCCCGCATCGTCGGCGTGGGCGACATGAACGGCTATGTGATCGCCAATGGCGAACGCCACAACATCAGCTTCGCGCCCGGCGTCTTGGGCCACGCCCATCGCCGCTGCGAGGCCGCCGAACCGGCCTTCCCGGATCAGGCGTTGCTGCTGACCTGCTCCGATGGCATTCGCCGCAATTGGACACTGCGCCAGTTTCCATCGCTGTGGCGCCTGCACCCGCAATTCATCGCGCTGCTGCTGGGCCAGGTTCTGGGCCGTAGCAATGACGACAAGTCGCTATTCACGATTAGAAAGACACTGGGCAGAGGAGCTTAGGGATGGCACGACAAGCAAACAGCAAGAAGACCGCGAACCAGGTCCTGATCGAACAGCTGATGGTCAAGGTCGGAAAAATATCGGGGGTTATCGAAGAAAAGGCCCAGAACATCTTCGTCCAGGGGAACATCCTGTCTCGCGACGAGATCAACGACAACAGCGTCGAGTTCATGGAGCTGTTCGTGATGCTCCTGCAGAACGAGGGTAAGCCGGACCGGCGCAGCCCCGAGTTCAAGGCCCTGCGGCAATTCTTTACCACCATGTCCCAGCAGATCCAGGTGCGGGGCGGGAACATGGAAGAGTTCGTTCGCTACATCCAGTTCATGCAGGAAGTCATGATCGAGGATCTCGCCACCACCTCCGATCTCACGGCCGCGCAGACCCGCGAGATCCTCCTGCTCCTGGCCAGTGTGTTCAACGACATCATCCTCGACGTCTATCGCGTCTACCTGGAACAGAAAGAAAGCACGATTCAGGCTCAGCAAGAAGAGCTCCGCGAGATCTCCACGCCGATCACCGAGATATGGGACGGCGTGCTGACGCTACCCATCATCGGCACCCTCGACTCATCGCGCACGATGGTCGTGATGGAAAAGCTGCTGAGCCGTATCGAGCAAGACCGTGCACGCGTCGTCCTGATGGACGTCACCGGCGTTCTGGCGATCGACTCGCAGGTCTCGCACCACATGATCCAGATGATCCGGGCGGTTGGCCTGATGGGCGCCCGTGCCGTCCTGACCGGCATCCGGCCGGAAATCGCCCGGGCCCTGACCAGCCTCAATATTGATCTGGGCGACGTCACGACCCGGGCGACCCTGTCCGAGGGACTGAAAGAGGCCTTCATTCACCTCGACATCCATGTGGACCACAAGGGCTGAAAAGCCTCTCGGCACGGAGCGCGAAATCATGGTCCAGGGGATGCATCTGACTCAGATCGGCGGGGGTACGGTCCTGCTGGAGCCCGGCGAAGGCCTGGACCCCGGGGAACCGGACGCCTACCTGGCACCGCTGGCCACCTACCTCCAGCGGGCCGGCGCGCGGCGCTTGATCTACGATCTTTCCAGCGTGCCGGTCATCGACCCGCTCTACTATGACTGGCTCAAAAAGGTCTACGCGGTCAGCGCTGTCTGCGGCGTGCGCATGGTGGTCGCCAGCATGAGCCCACCCACCGCTTACGCCCTGGCCAGCACCCTGAACGAGACCCCGCCCTTCGACTGCGCACTCAACGTCGATCGCGCCCGCTGACGCGTTCCGCGGTCACGCTCAGGCATCGAGCGTCAAAACCCATCCGAGCCCCCCTCCACGACAACACCTCGATGTCCGTAGAACGCAACCCATACGCGGGGAATCGCGCCACGGGCCTCTGAAACTCAAGGTGGTGGCGATTGATCCGGGAACAGGTGGCGGGGGATCCACCACAGGTACAGGGCCATACCAATCAGCTCGACCAGGGACTGGAACACCACCACGACCACGGCGAGCTCCAGCCCCTGCGGCAAGGCGAGCGCGATGGGCAGGACCACGAAGGAGTTGCGCGACCCGAGGCTGAAGGCGAGCACTCGCCCTTCGGCTATCGGCAGGCCGAACACCTGGGCCAGGGCCCGCGCCAGCAGGGCCGCGACCACCAGGAAACCGGCAAAGATCAGCAGCAGCGGGAACAGCACACCGACTCCTTCGAGCACCGTGTTGACCTGCGAGGCCGCGATGATGAACACCACCACGGCCAGCAACGGGACCGGCAGCCAGGCCAGACCCGAGATCAGGTGTCCGCGGCCGGGGTCGTCGTTGGCC
Organism: Thioalkalivibrio sp. ALMg13-2; assembly: GCF_000381185.1. Lineage (NCBI taxonomy): Bacteria > Pseudomonadati > Pseudomonadota > Gammaproteobacteria > Chromatiales > Ectothiorhodospiraceae > Thioalkalivibrio > Thioalkalivibrio sp. ALMg13-2. Next base: position 24,426 of record NZ_KB906104.1, read on the forward strand.
CAGCGTTCGGTGAGATAGGCAAGGATCAGCGGGACCAGGATCAACCCCGCGAAGGCCTTCAGCACGTGCTCGCCAGCCAGCGCCAGGGTGAACTCGCCGCCAAAGAACAGCCACAGGTACAGCGGCAGCAGGGCCAGCTGCAGCAGGAGCGAAATGGGTGAGAACGCGATGGCCCGGCGGGTATCGCCGCCGCCGAGATGGGTAAAGGTGATGAACCAGTCGGTGCAGGGCACCAGCAGCACCAGGGCGATCCCCAGCAGGATCGCCGGATCGCCCGGCGCCACCTGGAGGATCGTCCAGACCAGCGGCGGGATCACCACGAAGTTGCCGATCACCGCTGCCAGCAGCAAACGCGGCTCGCGGAACGCCTCGCCCAGGTGGAGCAGCGGCGTCTGCGTGAAGGTGGCGTACAGCAGCACCCCGAGTACGGGCCAGAGCACCACCTCCAGCCACTCGCTGGCCCCTGGCGCGGCCACCCCCAGGAAAAGCCCCAGGGCGATCGTCAGCAGGTAGATCAGTACCTGATACTGCTCCAGCCGCTCACGCATCCGCGAACGCGGCTCGGGCACGACACAAGGCGTTTACCAGAGCCAGGTTTCAGGTTGCTCGATCGCGCGGTTGTCGTTGTTCGCCAGCAGGCCCTTGATGCAGCGCACCAGCAGCCAGATCACCAGGGCGAGGAAGATCACGAAGCCGATGCCGATCGGCGTCGTGATGGCCCCCAGCACGGCAAACAACAGCCCGATCCAGAACGTGCGGATCTGGTAGGTGAAGTGGGAGACGCTGACGGTATCGGCCTCGCCGCGCTTGATATAGGCGATGATCAGGCCGGCGATGGCGGTCAGCGCGGTCAGGAAACTCACCAGATACAGCACGTAGACCACGGTCACCATGGTGACGTCCTTGCGCGGCCCGGCCGCGGGCTCGCTCACCTCACTGCGCACGACTTCCGGTTTTGGATCTTCCGACACCTGGCACCTCCTGTGGATTGGCTCACGCGGCCAACTTAGCAGACTTGTCCGCTGACTACCCGGGCCCGCCCAGCACGATGAGCACGATGCCCCCCAGGGCGAAGACGAAGCCGGTCAGCTGCACCCAAGACATGCGCTCGGCCTGAAAGAAACGCGCCATCAATGCGGTCGGGGCCGGCGACAGCGCGCCGGCCACCGCAATGATCGACAAAAGCCCCATGCGCACGGCCACCACGAACGCGACCGTCGCCGCCGCCTGGAACAGCCCGGCCAGCGACAGCAACACCAGCGTGGACCGGCTCATCCCCGTCTGCGGACGGCGGATCAGCATCACCACCAGCAGTGCCAGCGCACCCACGGCGGACGTCGCGACCACCGGCCACAGCGGCGAGCCGGCCTCGGCCTCGTTGAGGAACACGAAGACCAGGCCGAAGCAGACCCCGGCGATGGTTGCGTCCACCAGTCCGCGCACCGGGTGCTCGCCCCGGGCCAGCGCCATCAGGCCGCGCACGGGTTCGTCCAGGCGTCGCGGGCTGGCCTTGCGGGACCCGCCCGAGATCATCCCGATCGCCACCACGATGGCCGCGATCCCGGCCAGCGCCAGCGGTCCCGGTTGCTCGCCCATCACCAGCCCGACCAGCAGCGGCACCAGGGCCGAGATCACACCGGTCACGGCGGCCACCAGGCCCATCGAACCCTCGGCCAGGCCGTGGTAGTAGGCCAGCAGCCCCAGGGCCAGGGCAAGCCCCGAGGCACCCCCCCAGAGCAGGGCCTGGGTGCCGGGCAGCCCCGCCAGCGGGAGGGCAATCACCAGCAGCGCGATGGTCGCAAGGATCTGCGAATAGCAGGCGACCACCAGCGCCGGAATGCGGCGCGAGGCCAGGCCGCCGAAAAAGTCCCCGGCGCCGAATCCAAGGGCTGTCAGCAGCCCGAGGAAGAAGGCCATGTCAGGTCCGTGCCCGACGGGGGCCCGTCACGCGCAGCGCCTAGTCGCGGGCATTGTCGAGCATCTCCTGCAGGGCCTCTTCGCTACCGGCATGGCCGACGCCGGTCACCACACCCTCGGTGTCCAGCAGGATCACGGTCACCTGCTCGCGCTGATGCGGCAGGAAGCCGGCATCGGCCTCGCTGGAGGTCACCACGATGGAATAGTCCCGCGCCTGCATCCGCGGCAGCACCACGTTCTGCATCGGTTGCGCCGGCATCTCGTGGATATCGGCGATGTAGATGATGCCCAGCGCATCGCGCGCCTCGGCGCCCATGCCATCCAGCACCGCATTGGCCACACCAGCCGGCGCGGCCTCCACGGTCTTCAGGATCACGCGGGCATCGCCCGGCAGCTCCACCGGATTGCCGTGCTGGTCGTTCAGGGTGCGCTCGGGAAAGGGCTGGCCCTCGGCGAACTCGGGCTCCGGGCCACCGCCGGACATGCAACCGGCGCCAAGCCCGGCCGCGGCCAGCAGGACGGCGGGCAGGAAGGATCGGGCGATACGGGACATGACAGTTCTCCTGCGAGTCAGAACATGGAATCGAGCGCGCAGCACGGGCGAGCTTTAGCGCCGCCGATGGTAACGCATCGAGTGCGTCAGTAGACTGCAACGACCTTCACGACCGACGCCTGCATGCTGTATTCGCTGATCAAACTGCTGCGCCCGCACCAGTACATCAAGAACGGGTTCGTGTTCCTCGGTGTGGTGTTCGCGCACGAGTGGGGCGAACCCGGCACGGTGCTGGCGGCCAGTCTCGCCTTCCTCGCCTTCTGCGCGATCGCCAGCGCGGTGTACGTGCTGAACGACATCGTCGATGTCGAGGCCGACCGCCAGCATCCGACCAAGCGCGACCGCCCCATCGCCAGCGGTGCGATCAGCGTACCCACCGCCTGGGCGATCTTCGCCACCGCGGCGATCCTCGCGCTGGTCCTCGCGGCGATGGTCAGTACCTGGGTCATCGCGCTGATCCTGACCTACCTGGTGCTGAACGTGGCCTATTCCTGGTCGCTGAAGCACATCGTGATCCTTGATGTATTCAGCATCGCGGCCGGCTTCATGCTGCGCATCCTCGCCGGCACCCTGGGCCTGGGCATCGAGCCCTCGCAGTGGCTGCTGCTGTGCGGCCTGATGCTGACGCTGTTTCTTGGCTTCGCCAAGCGCCGCGCGGAGCTGGCCGACGACACCATCGAACGCCGCGGCAACGCCGATCGGCCGCGGCGCGTACTCGACGACTACAGCCTCAGCCTGCTCGATCAGTTCACCTCCATCAGCGCCGCCTGCACGGTACTCGCCTATGGCCTGTACACCGTCAGCGCGGAGACCATGGCCCTGCACGGCACCGACGGGCTGATCTACACCCTGCCGTTCGTGATCTACGGCATCTTCCGCTACCTGTTCCTGCTGCACGCCCGCGGCGGCGGCAACGACACCTCGCGCGACCTGGTCACCGACCCCCACCTGCTGGCCACTGTTGCGGTGTGGCTGGGGGTCACCATCGCCGTGCTCGCATGAGCACGGTACGGCTCTCCGGCTGGCGCCTGCGCGCGGTGATGTTCTCGTTCATCGTGGCCGTCGCCCTGTATCTCGGGGTCGCCCTGTGGGCCGGTGCGGACGAGGTCTGGCGCGCCCTCAAGCTGGTGGGCTTCGGCGGACTGCTGCTGGCCCTGGCGCTGTCACTGGTGAACTACAGCCTGCGTTTCACCCGCTGGCAGCTGTACCTGCGCACCCTGGGCCATGCCGTCCCGACCCGCGCCAGCCTGCACATCTACGTGGCCGGCTTTGCCCTGACCACCACCCCCGGAAAGGCCGGGGAGGCGCTACGCGGGGTGCTGCTGAAACGCCGCCACGTACCCTACCCCGACAGCTTCGCGGCGTTCGTCTCCGAACGCCTGTCCGACCTGATCGCGGTGGTGCTGCTGTCCATGCTGGGACTGACCCTGGTCGCCCAGGGCACCTGGCTGATCCTGATCGGTGCCACCTGCATCCTGGCCGCGCTGGTGGTGCTCGCCTGGCGCCGGCCGCTGGCGTGGCTGCAAACCGTGAGCGACCGCCCGGGGCAGCGCCTGTGGCGCACCCTGCACCATCTGGTTACCGTCCTGCTGCAGGCGCGGCGCTGCCACCGGCCCGCCCTGCTGGCCGGCGCCACCGTGCTCAGCGTGCTCGCCTGGAGCGCGGAGGCCCTGGCCTTCTGGTGGATCCTCAACGCCATGGGCTTCGAGGCCACGTTCGCCTTTGCCGCGTTCGTGTTCGCCCTGGCCATGCTGGCGGGCGCATTGAGCTTCCTGCCGGGGGGGCTCGGCGGCACCGAGGCGGTGATGATCGCCCTGCTGCTATGGGCCGACATGCCACCGGCCGATGCGGTCGCGGCGACCATGCTGATCCGCTTCACCACGCTGTGGTTCGCGGTGATCCTCGGCCTGATCGCGCTGGGCACCAACCCCGAGGCCCGCGGCCGCGAACTCCCGGACCCGCACCATGGCTAGGCTCGCCATGCCAATCCCGTCATTGCGAGGCCCCGCAGGGGCCGTGGCAATCTCCCGAAGCTGTTCCGGGCGTTGGGGGCAGGAGACGGCGATAACTCGCTGCGCTCGCCCGTCGGGCCGGCCTGCGGCCGTTCAACGCGCTACGCGCTTTTGTGCCGCGGCCCCTGCGGGGCCTCGCAATGACGGGGACATTGGGCGCGTGGAGCCCAGGGCATGACCGCCAGCTGGAACCGCATCCCTCGGGTGGAACACGCGGCCGAGGTCGCGCTCGGTCGCCGCGGGCGGGCATTGCCCGACGTGCCGCGCCCGCTGCTCGCCCACGGGCTGGGGCGCAGCTATGGGGACGTCTGCCTGAATCCCCAGGCCTCGCTGCTGCACACGCCGGGGCTGGATCGCTTCGTGGCCTTCGACGCCGCCACTGGAGAGCTCACGGCCGAGGCCGGGGTATCGCTGGATGCGCTGCTGCGCTTCGCCGTGCCACGCGGCTGGTTTCCGCCGGTGGTGCCCGGCACGCGCTTCGTTACCCTGGGGGGTGCGATCGCCAATGACGTGCACGGCAAGAACCACCACCAGGCCGGCAGCTTCGGCGACCATGTACGCGCCCTGACCCTGCGTCGTTCCGATGGCCAGGTGCTGGAGGTCACCCCCGAGAACACACCCGACTGGTTCGCCGCGACCGTCGGCGGCCTGGGCCTGACCGGCCTGATCGAGACCGTGACCCTGCAACTGGCCCCGATCCGCAGCGCCTGGATGCGCGCCTGGTCGCAGCGCTTCGACTCGCTGGACGCATTCTGGGAGCTGAACGCCCAGTCCGAGCGCGAGTGGCCCTACACCGTGGCCTGGATCGACTGCCTGAACCCGGGAGCCGGCGGCCGGGTCGGTCGCGGCATCTACAGCGGCGGGCGCCATGCCACCACCGCGCCGCGCAAGGACGCCTGGCACGAACGCCGCCGCAGCATCCCGCTGGACCCGCCGGTGTCGCTGGTCAACCGCCTGACCCTGCGCGCGTTCAACCACCTCTACTACCGCCAGCCGGTGCACGCGACCCCGCGCGCGGTCCATCACCTGCCCTGGCTGTTCCCGCTGGACGCGATCCGGCACTGGAACCGGATCTACGGTCACAACGGTTTCTACCAGTACCAGTGCGTGCTCCCACCAGCGGCTTCAAAGGACGGCGTGCAGGCCCTGCTGGATGCCATCGCCGCCAGTGGCCAGGGCTCGTTTCTCGCGGTGCTCAAGACCTTCGGCGACCGCGCCGCCCCGGGCCTGCTGTCCTTCCCGCGCCCGGGTGCCACGCTCGCGCTGGACTTCCCGGAAAAGGGCCGCGACACCGAACGCCTGTTCGCGCGCCTGGACGCGATCGTGCAGGAGGCCGGCGGTGCCCTGTACCCTGCGAAGGACGCACGCATGCCGGCCGACGTCTTCCGCCAGGGGTTCCCCCGCTGGGAGGCCTTCGCCGAGTATGTGGACCCCGAATTCTCCTCCGGCTTCTGGCGCAGGGTGACTGCATGAACCCAATGAAGAACGTTGTCCTCTTTGGTGCCACCTCGGCCATTGCCTCCGCGGCGGCGCGGGAGTTGGTGGACACCGGTGCCCGGCTGTTCTGCGTGGCCCGCGACGGCGAGGCGCTGGAGGCCCTGCTGGCCGACCTGCGGGTGCGTGGCGACGACCCGGACGGCGCCCGCATCCTCGGCGCCACGGCGGATCTGGCCGACGTCGACGGCCACACCGCCATCTGGCAACAGGCGCAGGAGGCCCTGGGCGAGGTGGACAGCGTGCTGCTGGCCTGGGGCACCCTGCCCGACCAGGCGGCCTGCAACGCCTCGGTGGACGAGACCCTGCAAGCGATCCACGTGAACGGCACCAGCGCCATCGCCCTGCTCGCCCGCATCGCGCCGGACTTCGAGGCCCGCGGCCGGGGCGTGATCGCCGCCATCGGCTCGGTCGCCGGCGACCGCGGGCGCCAGAGCAACTACGCCTATGGCACGGCGAAAGGCATGCTCGCGATCTACCTGCAGGGGCTGCGCAACCGGCTGTTCTTCAGCGGCGTGGACGTGGTCACGCTCAAGCCCGGCTTCGTGCGCACCCCGATGACCGAGGGCTTCAACCGCGCCGGCGCCCTGTGGGCCGAACCGGAAACGGTCGCCCGGGGCATCGTCCGCGCCATGCACCGTGGCCGCGACGTGGCCTACCTGCCCGGCAAGTGGTGGGTCATCATGACCATCATCCGCCTGATCCCCGAATACCTGTTCAAGCGCCTCAAGCTCTAGGGAAACACTGATCCATGTACACACTCGCGTTGGAACCCCAGGTTTGCCGAGACCAGGCGCGGTGCGCAGCCGGTAGTGGTTCTACCGGCAAGGGCCGCAACGCAGGATCGGGGAACCTGGGGTGCCAACCCCACAAGCGATTGAATGCAGGGGCTCGGCCGCTTTTGCGTGGGAACGGCGTTGCGGTTCCCTTGTGCAGAATGACTGCACGGCAGTCACCGCGCCTTGTTTGCACGCAAAAGCGACTCGAGCGCGAGCGTGTACATGGATTCGTGTTTCCCTAGCCATGTCCGCCCCCACCCGGCCCGGCCCCGCGCGGCAGATCGTGCTGTTCGATTTTGATGGCACCCTGACCCGGCGCGACAGCCTGTTCCCCTTCCTGCGCCACGCACTGGGGACAGTGGAATTCCTGCGCCGCCTGCCGGACTGCCTCCCCGCCCTGACCGGCCTGGCGCTGAAGCGCCTCTCCAACCAGGACGCGAAGGAGGCCGTCCTGACCCGCATGCTGGCCGGCGAGACCCTCGCCCACCTGCAGGCAAAGGGCCGCGAGTTCGCCGAGGGCCGCCTGGACCGGCTGCTGCGCCCGGCGGGCATGCGCGCGCTCCAGGCCCACCAGGCCGCGGGCCATGACTGCGTGCTGGTGTCCGCCTCGCTGGATCTCTGGCTGCAGCCCTGGGCCGAGCGCCACGGCCTTGCCGGCGTAGTCAGCTCGCGCCTGGCGGTCGATGACAGCGAACGCGTGACCGGGCGCCTCGACGGTACCAACTGCCGGGGCGCGGCCAAGCCGGCCGCCATCGCCGCCTGGCTGGCGACCCTGCCCCCGGAGGAGCCGGTGGACCTGGTCGCGGCCTACGGCGACAGCGACGCCGACCAGCCAATGCTGGAGCTGGCCCGCAGCGGCTACCGGCTGCGTCGGGGCCGCTTCCGGCGCGTCCACGGACCCGCCCTGGAGGGTGCCCCCGAGTGAGACCGACACCCAACTCGTGGCCGTGGCTCGCGCGCCACTACGGCGCGATCCTGCTGGCCGTCCTGCTGGTCAAGATCGGCATGGCATGGGCGCTGCCGATCACCGGCGACGAGGCCTATTTCCTCATCTGGGGCCATCACCCGGATCTGGGCTATTACGACCACCCGCCGATGATCGGCTGGTGGCTCGGCGCCATCCTGCCGCTGTCGGACCACCCGCTGGCGATCCGCGCGCTGGGCATCTTCGCCTCCATGGCCCCGGCGCTTGCGGTCTTTCTCTGGTGGCGACATACCGATCCGGTCCGGGCGCGCCTGGTCTCGCTGCTGGCGCTGTTCATGCCGCTGTTCTTCATCGCGGTCATCACCGCGACGGACACCCCGCTGATCCTGTTCGCCCTGCTCGCCACCGGCCTCGCCTGGCTGGCGCTGCGCACCGGGCGCGCGGCCTATTTCCTGCTCGCCGGGCTGGCCCTGGGGCTGGCGTTCCTGTCCAAGTACTTCGCGGTGCTCCTGGGCATCGCGCTGGGGCTGCACATCCTGCTGTTCGCGCGGCAGCACTGGCGCGGCCTGCTGCTGATCATCCTCGGCGTGGTACCGGCGGTCGCCCTCAACCTGTACTGGAACTGGGACAACTGCTGGTACAACGTGATGTTCAACGTCGTGAACCGGCATGGCGACGGCGGCTTCGATCCGGGCAACTGGCTCACCTATGCGATCCTGCTGGTCTATCTGTTCACGCCCTGGCTGCTGTGGTTCTACGCCCGCCAGTGGCGCGCCCTGGCCGCCGGCATCCGCGAGCACCAGCTGGGCGTGTTCCTGTCCGCCGGGCTGATCCCGCTGATCCTGTTTGCCCTGCTCGCCCCGTTCAAGAGCATCGGGCTGCACTGGCTCGCCGCCTTCGCGCCCTTCCTGCTGCTGCCCGCGCTGTTCCTGGCCCGGCGCTCGCTGACGCTCGGCGTCTGGCTCTCCGGGACCCTTGCGATGCTGCACGCCGTCGCGATCCTGACCCTCGCGCTGATGCCGGTGGAATGGCTGAAGGGCCAGGACCGCTACGCCGACGCCGTGTTCTACCTGGCCCCGGAATCGGTGGCCGGGGTGGTGGGCGAATACGACGCGGACTGGCACGTCTTCACCCGCAGCTACTCGCGCTCCGCGGTACTGGGCTACTACGCCGGCCGCGAGGTCGGGGTGTTCGGCCCTGGCTCGCACTATGGCCGCCAGGACGACCTGCTCACCGACTTCCGCGCGCTGGACGGTGCCAACCTGCTCTACGTCCCCACCCGCGGCGAGCTGGATCCGGCGCAGGTGGAGCCCTTCTTCGACGAGGTGCGCGTACGCGAAGTGACCATCCGCGGCGTCGCCTGGACCCTCGCCGAGGGCCGCGGCTTCGACTACGCCGCCTACCACGACCTGGTGCTGCAGCCGGTGCTCGCGCGCTACTACGACTTCCCGGACTGGCTGCCCGAGGGCCGCTGCGGTTTCACCGACCGCTACGCGAACCCCGAACACCGCTAGCCCCCTCTAACGCACGATCTTCTGGCGCCCCCTCCAAATGGAGGGGGCGTCCCGCGAAAGCGATTTGGCAGCATGGCTCCCGCCATTTCCCATGGGGCCGAGGACGATTCACTCAAGCCTCCGCTTCCGCAAGGAGAACCGTGATGCCCGTTTTTCGCCACAAGCCTGTCTACCGCGCCATTCGCTCCATCGTGCACCAGCCCGGCCGCTGGCCTCTTCCGCCACTCGTCGCCGGCGTGCTTGCACCGGCCGTCCTCGTTATCGGTAGCGGCGGCGTTTTTGCCGACACTCGCGACATCACCTGGACAGGCGCTGAAAACGACGAGTGGTTCGAGGACGGCAACTGGGATGGAGGCATCCCCGTTGCCAGTGATCAGGATACTGTTACTCGGACGAACATTGATGAGGGCGATAATCAACCTGTAATCGGCGCTGATGAAAACGCAAATGCTGGAACCCTGCGCATCGGCACGAACAGCGCCGGGACACTCACGATCGAGGACGGCGGCACGCTCGACAGTGACACCAGCCGGATCGGAAGTTCCGCAGTTTCCGAAGGGGGGGCCATCACCGTCGGCAGCGGGTTCGTCACGGTTTCCGGTGATGGTTCGGAATGGAACACCGGGGGGCTCGGGCTGCTCGTGGGCTCCGCACAGGGTTCGGCCGGCACACTCGAAATCCAAGACAGTGCGACAGTAACAACGGGGGTAGGAGCCAGTATCGGCCTTGGTGCCGGAAGTGTTGGCACGGTCGAAGTAAAAGATCAGTCCGAGTGGAGCATCGTCGGTGGCGACCTTGAGGTGGGTCGCGACGGTACGGGGAACCTCACCATTGAGTCCGGTGGCGAGGTGAGCACCACTGAGGATCTTGTGATCGGCGAGAACCCCCAGTCCTCGGGTACTGCCATCGCCGATGGATCGGACTCCGAGATCGACGTTGGAGGCGGCCTGTTCGTTGGTGACGAGGGCGATGGTGTACTGGAAATCCGTAATGGTGCTCAGTTGAAAACCACCGAAGCCAGCCGCCTCGGCTCTGAGGAAGGTTCATCCGGCGAGGTAATCATCACCGGTAGCGGCTCCCACTGGGAAGAGACCAGGGCCGGCGACCGCGCCGGCAGCCTGTTCATAGGTCGAGGTGGTGCGGGTCGACTGACTATTGCGGATGGTGCCACTGTTGACGCCCGCAGCACTGTCCTCGGTTCGCAGGAAAATTCAACGTTCGAGGTTACCGTTGATGGAAATGGCTCCAGTCTGACTACCGACAGCATCTCAGTGGGGACCAGCGGTCAGGGAACACTCACGGTTTCCGGCGGTGCCAGCCTGGTCACCAGCGGCTCAACCTCGAGTTCCGGCTTTGCCACCATCGGCCGTAATCCTGGCGCGGACGGAACGGTCCAGATTTCCGGCCAAGGCAGCAACTGGCAGGTTGATGAAGGTTTGACCGTCGGTGGATCGGTCCTTGGTGGCGCACAAGGCCTTCTGCACGTGAAAGACGGCGGGGAGGTGATCGTTGGTGACCAAGCGACCCGTGGTGATCTAGACATCGGAAAGGTCGAAGAATCCGTCGGCACGGTGATCGTAAACAACTCTGAATTACACACTACTGGTGACATCACACTGGGCTTGAGAACCAACACCAACGCGACTCCCGGCCAGGGCTACCTTTTCGTAGAAGAGGGAGCGACTGTAACCAGTCGGAGTGGGACGATCGCTGATGCCAGCGGGAGTGTCGGTGAGGTTGGGGTTTCCGGCGAGGGTAGTCGCTGGGAGGTGGATGGCGACATTGATGTCGGCAGCCGTGGTGATGGCTTGCTGCAGGTGGGCCATGGTGCGGCGGTCATTGCCGGAGAACAGGTCTCGATAGCGCTACGAGAAGATTCCGCCGCAGAGGTGACCGTTAATGGCGAACTAGTCAGCGGTGACGGCATCGATGTAGGCGCCGGCGGCATCCTCCGGGGTGACGGCGTGGTCAGAGGTGATACCACCGTGCAGGGCATGATCGCCCCGGGCAACTCCATCGGGGGGCTGTCGGTGGTGGATGGTGATCTTACCTTCGCTGACGGTTCCATCTATCGCGTCGAGGTCAACGACGGCGGTGACGAGGCCGGGGTGAACAACGATTCCGTCACCGTAGAGGGTGACATCCTCATCGAGGAGGGGTCCACGCTTCACGTGACATCGGAAAGCGGCACCGACGACGGCTCCACCTATGCGCCGCAGACCACCTACACCATCCTCAGCGCGGAACAGGAAGTAGACGGTGAATTCTCCACAGTGACCGATGATTTCGCCTTTTTGACCACGTCGCTTGAATACAGCGACGATGATGTCTTGCTGACGCTAACCCAGGTGGCCGACTTCGCCGATATCGCTCGCACACGGAACCAGCGTGCGGTCAGTAACACGCTGGACGGACAGCTGCAGAATCCGGCCATGGACGACATCACCAACGCCATCATTACGATGGACGAGGATCGCGCCCGCGCCGCACTGGATGACCTTTCCGGGGTCGAGCACACCCACGCCCAGCAGATTGGCCTGCGCGGCGCCCAGCGCTTCCGCGCTGGCCTCAACAGCCGCATGACCGGGCGCAGCGCCGGACCGGCCGCCGGCGAAATGGCCAGTCTCGAACAACTGATGGGCATACAGCTGGCCTCCGCCGGCCAGGCCCGCGGCCTGGTGGAAGAAAACACGCTCCCCAACCGCGGCTGGTGGGTGAACGCCGAGGGCGGTCGCGGCGACATCGACAACACCTCCAACGCCTCCGGGGCCGACTACAACTTTGGCGGATTCAGCGTCGGCTTCGACACGCCAATCGCCGAAAATACATTCGTCGGAGCGGCCCTGGGCTACACCCGGAATCGCGCCTCCACCGCTAGCGGTGATCTGGACGTCGATTCCTTCCATGTTGCCGGTTACGGTGGCTGGCAGCAGGACGCCCTGTACGCGCGCGGTAGCGTTAGCGTCGGCTACCATCGGGCCGACTCCGAGCGCCTTGTCACGACGCTGAACCAGACCGCCAAGACTGACTACTCGGCCCGCGGCATCGGTACCGGCGCCGAGGTTGGATACGTCGTCGATATCGGCGATTCCGCCCGACTCACGCCTTTCGGCGGGCTGGACTACGAGTACCTGCGGCGCAACAGCTTTACCGAATCCGGGGCGGGTGCCGGCAATCTCGACGTGGGTAGTGAGAGCGAATACTCGCTCCGCAGCCAGGTCGGCGTGCGATTGGATCAGTCCTTCGAGACCACGGGAGGCTGGGTCGCCCCTTACGCCGAGGCCGCCTGGGTCCACGAACACGGCGATCGCGCGAGCCGCATGGACACCGCATTCGCCACCGATACGGCCGCGCGCTTCACCATCGAAGGCCCACGGCTCAACCGCGATCGCGCCCGCATCGCAGTCGGACTCGATGCCCGCCTCAACGAGGATTCCTTCCTCAACGTCGGCTACCAGGGCGAAATCGCCGGGTCGGATGACCTCCACGCGGTCGGAGTATCTTTCCGACGTACCTGGTAAAGGGCCCCACGGGCTCGGTCCCCTGACGGGGGCCGAGTCTTATCCGCTTGCTATAAACGTCGAGGCATGGTCCGAACTTTCATAGCAGGGGCCTTTCGCGAGAGACTCCTCCGAACGGGTGAGTCCCACCTTCCGGAGGCTTTTATGTCCGTCATTCGAATTCATCAATCATGTCGACGCGCGCTCTGCGTTCCAACACTGCTGGCCATCCTGATCGCCCTTCCAGCAGGCGCGTTCGCCGGAAATTCCGGCGTGACGAATGGAGGGTTCGATCCGATGGCCAAACCCGAAGGCGAGGTCATCCTTCGAGTCGAAGGAGCGATCCAGCATGCCAACGATGGGGACGGCGCCTTACTCGACCGCGCGATGCTGGACCTTCTGCCGCAAAGAGACCTCAAGACCACCACGGTGGTCACTGACGGGGTCAACCATTTCGAAGGCTTCCTGATGCGGGATCTACTGGAAGCACTGGGCGCAAACGGGACAGAAGTGGTCGCCGTCGCCCTCAACGACTACATCGTCAACATCCCAATGGAGGACTTCCACGACTATGACGTGATCATCGCCCATACTCAGGATGGCGACACGCTAACCCGGCGCGACAAGGGCCCATTGTGGATCGTCTACCCACGCGACGATCACGCCGCGCTGGACGACATCCGCTACGACTATCGCTGGGTGTGGCAGTTGCAATATCTAAAGGTGCGATGACAGCCCAGCCAGCCAGCGAGCAACGAGCGGCAGTCGGGCATGCGCCCGGCCGCGGCTCCATCAGCAGCCTGCGCCGTGTCTCCACGTATGCCCTCCCACTACTGGCAGTGGTCACCTTTGCGACCTTCCTCAGCATATCGCTGGTGCAACTGCACGACGTGGAGCAGGACATGCGCCGCAACGTGGACGAGAACATGCTTTGGGTCATCACCCAGGCACAGGTCGCCAGCCACCGGCTGGATGAAGAGGTCCACCGGCTCACTCTCGGCGATGTGGATGCCCGGCCCCGGCTGCGTTACGACGTGCTCACCAGCCGTTTGGCCCTGCTGGATGCCGGGCCGCAGCGGCGGTACCTGCGGCGCCTCAATCAAGAAGAACGATTGGACCGCAGTCTCGAACACTTGGCCCAACTGGAACCCCTCGTCGACGATGTCGCCAAAGACAACACCGAGGCCGCGAATACCGTCTACGCCGAGCTCAAGCCGCTGATGTCGGCCCTCAATCGCATCGCGAATCCCGTGATGATGGAGGAGTGGGAGACCACGGGGGATCAGCTGGACGAACATCGCGCCAGCCTGATCCAGGCCATCATCATGATGGTCGGAATCCTCGTTAGCGGGATCATCCTAACGACCCTGCTGATGATCGCCCTCCGTCAGCGCCGGCACGCCCAGGCAGCCCTCGCCGCGCACCGTGACCGACTGGAGATCGAGGTGCACAGGCGCACCCGCGACCTGGAGGCCGAACGCCGGCACGTAGTGGATGCGATCGATACCGCCCCGGACGGATTCGCCGCTTTCGACGCCGATGGCCGCCTCACTCTGCTGAATCCGCAGTTTTCCGGCCTGCTGCCACTGCCCGAGGACGCCCTCGAAGAGGGACAGTCGCTCGCATCCCTGCTGGACCAGATCCGTGCCGTCACCCGGCCGGATACCGAACACGCCGACCCGGAGGCCATCAGCGCCGACGACGGCGCCCAGTACGACCTGGAAGTTCCCGGACGCGGCTGGGTCCAGATGACCCTGCGCCGCACCGACGACGGCGGCCAAGTCCTGCGCCTCGCGGACATCACCAGCTACAAGGATGCCGCACACAATCTCGAACGCTCACTGAAACGCGAACGCGGCGTCAGTGAGTTCTACCGCAGTTTCGCCGCCATGGTCTCGCACCAGTTCCGCACTCCGCTGGCCATCATCGATTCGGGCCTGCAACGCCTGCTGCGCCGTGGCGATGACCTGGACTACACCGCTCGCCAGGGACGTTATCGCCAGCTGCGTGACACCGTGGCGCACATGACCCGGCTGATCGAGAACGCCCTGACCTCCGCCCGCCTCGAAGGCGGACACGTGGCGGCCGAAGCCGGCACCTGCGACCTGCGACCGCTTGTTGAACAAGCGGTGGAGACCCAGCGCCAGATCACTCCGGACAACCCCGTGCACTTGAGCATTGAACCCGAAGGTCCGATATGGACCCGCTGCGACCGTGCGCTGGTCGAACAGATCCTCGCCAACCTGCTCTCGAACGCCGGCAAATACTCCCCCGAGACCGCACCCATCGAGATCGAGCTGCGCGCCGCCCCGGACAAGGTCGTCTGCCACGTCATCGATCACGGCATAGGCATACCCGCGGAAGACCAGATCCAGCTGTTCGATCGGTTCTTTCGGGCCCGCAATGCCGCGCGCCACACCGGCATTGGCCTGGGCCTCGGCATCGCGCGCCAACTGGCACGCATCCAGGGTGGCGACCTGACCATGCAGTCGGAAGAAGGCGAAGGGTCTACATTTTCGCTGGAACTCCCGCGAGGACAGGATAAGGATGAGCAACTTCACATCGAATAAAACATCCATCCCGGCTGCGCGCGTCCTCTGTGCCGAGGACGAACCCCTACTGCGGCGGGACATCTGCGAGGAATTGAGCGAAGCCGGCTTTGTCGCTATCGAGGCGGCTCATGGCGTCGAAGCTTTGGAACAGATCGACGCTGTGCGCCCCGATCTGATCCTCTGCGACATCAACATGCCCGGAAGAAATGGCTACGAGCTGCTGGCCGAGGTTCGCGCCCGCGGCCCGGATCTGGCCGAGACGCCGTTCGTATTCCTCACTGCGCTATCCGACCCACGTGAGGTGGTGGACGGCAAGCGTGCGGGTGCCGACGACTATCTGGTTAAGCCCGTCGATTTTGACCTCCTGCTGGCGACGGTTGAGGCGCGCCTGCGCCAGGTCCGCCGAATGCGCGAAAAGACCGAGGACGAATTCGCCCAATTGCGGCGCACCCTCAACGAACTCGGGCACAGGCAAAGTCGCACGAGCCTCGATATCGCCGCGCGCGCCCTGGACCCGGTGGCACCCGGCGTCATTCTGGTCGACGGCGAGAATCGCATGCTGCTCGCCAACCGCGCCGCGCAACGCATGGCCAGCCAAACAATGACGCTTACTGAAGGACGAACTCCAGAGCCGGCGCATGCCGAAGATGCTCGCCGCCTGCGCCAAGCCCTGCGGCAGGTCCTTGACGCCGGCGAGACCTCGAGCGACGCCATCGAATGCATGCGCCTGACACGTGATGGCCACCAACGTGACCTGCTGGCCATGATCTACCCTCTTCCCCACAACCACGGCGATGGCAACGACACCCACGGTGACAAGGATCCTGCCGCTGTCATCCTGTTGTCCGATCCCGAACAACGCGCCCGGCTACCGGGAGACGCCCTCGCACGGCTTTTCGACCTTACCCCCACCGAAGCGCGCATCGCGCTGGCGTTGGCCGACGGCCTGCGCCCTGCGGACATCGCGCGCGAGATGGACATTTCAAGCACCACCGTCACCTTCCACCTGCGCAACCTGTTCCAGAAGACCGACACCCATCGCCAAGCCGAATTGGTCGCCTTGGTGCTGGCCGGATCGCTGACCCTCGCCTTCGAGCGCGAGGAAGACGAGGTGCGCGTACGCTAGGTCACCATCCGCGGCGTCGAGTGGAGCCTCGCCGAGGGCCGCGGCTTTGTCGACCGCTATACGACCGGGCCATGAGAGGCTACGCGGGCACCACCGGAACCGAGACCGGTTCAAAGCAGTCCCTTGCCTGGCGCGCTAGAGTAGGACCACGTTTCAACATCGGAGACCACCCTGATCATGCCTATGGCCATCCAGTCTTTTCGACACGTCCGCCGCAGCCCATTCGTTGCCATTGTTGCGCTGTTGCTCACGGGCCTCGCCGCCCCGGGGGCGGCGCAGGACATGGGACAACCCGGCCAACCGCAGCAGCCCGTGCAGCAGGAGCCGGAAACCACCGTCTACCAGGACTGGGAGGTCGCCTGCATCGACACCCCGAACGGCGAGCGCTGCCAGATGCAGCAGACCCTGCAGATTCAGGACGAACAGGCGCAGGGACTGTTTCTGCAGGCCACCATCCGCCGTGAAGGTGACCAGCATGTGATCGAGGTGCTGGTGCCGCTGGGCGTGGATCTGCGACCCGGTATCCGCATGCAGGTCGATGACGCGGGCGAGGAAATGGACGCCGGCTACGTGACCTGCGTGCAGCAGGGCTGTGTCGCCGGACGCGAACTGAACAGCCAGCAGATGAGCGCGCTCCGAGGCGGGCAGGCCCTGACCGTGGCCTTCCGCGCCCTGCACCAGGAGCAACCGTTCGTCTTTGACGTGTCCTTGATGGGGTTCACCGACGCCAGCAACGAGCTGAGATAAGAGCGCCAGGATCACCTCGGCACCTCCGCCAGTCAGCGACTCGATGACGCCCGCGTCTCGCTCCTCGCAACCGAACCCCGGCTTCCCCGGCCGCGCGCGGTCACGTGGCAGGCGGGCGATCGGGACTGCGGCCGCGGCCGCGCTGCTGTGGTGGGTACTCGCGGGCCACGAGGCCCTGCTGGAACCGCTGGCCCTGCTGGCGATCGTTCTGGCCGGTAGCGCCAGCCTGCTGCTGCCGACCGGCCGGCCGCTCCCGTTACGCCTGCGCGCCCTGCCCGACCTGCTGGGCTTTTTTCTTCGCAACTCGTTTCTGGGCGGCCTGGATGTCGCGCGCCGCGCCCTGGATCCGCGCCTGCCAATCCATCCGGCGTTCGTGACCTACCGAACCGAACTGGCCCATGGGCCGCCGCTGACCCTGTTCATGGCGGTCATTAGCCTGTTGCCCGGCACGCTCAGCATTCGGCTGGAGGGCCGGTTGTTGACCCTGCATGTGCTGGATCGCGACGCCGACACCCGGGCGGCGCTGATCGCTCTGGAACGACGCATCCGGGCCGCCTTCCGCGACCCGCGTGACCACCGCGACAAACGCAACGGGCAAAACTCGTGAGCGTCTTCTACCTGGCTGCGGCGCTGTTCCTGCTGAGCACCATCCTGCTGGGTCTCGTTCGCGTGCTGCGCGGGCCGGGTTCCGGGGACCGGATGCTGGCCGCGCAACTATTCGGCACCACCGGGGTGACGATCCTGCTGTTGCTGTCGATGACGCTGGAGGAGTCCGCCCTGGTGGACGTAGCCCTGGTCTTCGCACTGCTGGCGGTGGTCGCCGCCGTGGCCTTCGTCCGCCAGCACGGCCTGCCGGAACCGCCGGATACCCCGACCCACCGCCAGCATCCCGAGTCCACGGAATCAAGGGAGTCGAACGATGATCGCTAATACCCTGACCGTACTCCTGGTCCTGGCCGGGCTTGTGTTCTTTGCCGCCGGCACCGCCGGGCTGCTGCGCTTCCCCGACGTCTACTCGCGCCTGCATGCGTTGACCAAGGCCGACAACGTCGGGCTTGGGCTGGTGGTGCTCGGACTGATGTTTCAGGCCGCCGGGCCGGCGGACATCCTCAAGCTGCTGCTGATCTGGCTTCTGGTCCTGGCCGCGGGGACCACCGCCGCGCACATGGTGGCGCAACGAACCTGGACCCACGGGGAGTTCGAGTCGGATCGATGAACGGGCTGCTGGTCCTCTTCGATCTGGTCCTGCTGACCGGCATCGTCGGGGTGGCCTGGCGCTGCCTGGCGAGTACCGACCTGTTCCGGGCCGTGGTGCTGTTCATTACATTCGGATTGCTGCTGGCGCTGGCCTGGGTGCGGCTGGAGGCCCCGGACATCGCGCTGGCCGAGGCCGCGATCGGCGCGGGCATCACCGGGGCCCTGCTTCTGGTCACGCTGGAACGCCTGCGCAGCATCATGGCGGAACGTCGCAGTGGCCGCCCGCATACGCCCCCGCCCGACCCCACCGGGCCGCATGCCCTGCTGCGGGCGCTGCACGACCCGCCGCCCGAACGCCGGACCTTCCTGCCCGCTTTGACCTTTGCCCTGGTGGTCGGCGGCCTGCTGGTCACCGCGCTGTGGCACCAGCCGCAGTCCACCGGGCTGGAACCGGTAGTGGATGCGCACATGGACGTCTCGGGCGTCGATCACCCGATCACCGCGGTGCTGCTGAACTTCCGCGCCTACGACACCTTCCTCGAGCTGGCGATTGTCCTGATCGCACTGCTGGGCGCGTGGTCGCTGGGGCGACATGACCTGATCCCGGCGCGTCCGGCCCCGGGCCCGATCCTGCCCGGCACCCTGCGCCTGCTGGTCCCGGTCGCGATCGTCACCGGGGTGTACGTGCTGTGGGCCGGGAGCCACGCCCCCGGCGGGGCCTTCCAGGCCGGGGCCATCCTCGGCGCGGCCGGGATCCTGCTGGTCCTGGCGCGACCCCGCCAGCTGCCAATGGCGCCGGGGGTGCCACTGCGCCTGGGCCTGACCGCCGGCGTCGCCCTGTTCCTGCTGGTGGGGCTGTACGGCCTCGTGGCCGGACACGGCTTTCTCGGCTATGCGGACGCCTGGGCCTACCCGCTGATCCTCCTGATCGAGATCGCGGCGACGCTGTCCATCGCACTGGCCCTGGTGGCCCTGTTCGTGGCCGGGCGCCCGGCCGGGGACGACGCATGAACGGCCTGGCCGAAACACTGGCCCACACGCTGGCACCGGGCCTGTTGTACCCCACCGCTGGGGCCATCCTGTTCGCCCTGGGGCTGTACGGGCTGATCCGCCGGCACCATCTGGTCCTGCGCATCCTGGCCCTGAACATCATGGGCTCGGGCGTGTTCATGGTGCTGCTGGGTGTGGCCGCCCGCGGCGAGGGCCCGCCGGACCCGGTGGCGCAGGCCCTGACCCTGACCGGCATCGTGGTCGCGGTCAGCGCGACCGCCTTCGCCCTGGCTTTGGTGGTGCACCTGACGCGGCTGACGGGCCATGCAGTGATGCTCCCCGGGCCACCGGACGACGACGCCCCGGTGGAAGACATCTCGCGCGGCGAACATCACGCCGACGGCGGCCCCGCCGCCTCGGACGAGGATCGGCCCTCGTGACCCCGGCAAATGCCGAGTGGCTCCCGGCGGCGATCGCCGGGCTGGTCGCGCTGTCGCTGGTAGTGGCCGTATTGGCGACGGCCTGGCCGCGCCAGGCCCATCGCGTCGGCCTGCTGGGGGCGCTCGCCATCACAGCCTGGGTGCTCGGTCTGAGTGCGCTGTTCCTGAACGCCGGGCCGGATCCGGACGCCGCGGCCACAAGGGTGGCACTGGGGGGCTGGGAGGCCCCGCTGGGCCTGATGCTGCATCTGGACGGACTGTCCATGACCCTGCTGGTGCTGACGGCCGTCGTGGGGCTTGCGACCAGCCTCTACAGCCTGGGCTATGTGCATGATCGCATCGAGCGGCGCCAATTCTGGCCCTTGTGGCTCTGGCTGTGGGCCGGCCTGAACATGCTGTTTCTCTCCGGCGATGCCTTCAACCTGTACATCACGCTAGAGGTGGTCTCGCTGTCCGCGGTGGCGCTGGTCGCCTTCACCGGAACGGCCGCCGCGGTCTCCGGCGCAGTGCGCTATTTGCTGGTCAACATCCTCGGCTCGCTCAGCTTCCTGATGGGCGTGGTGCTGCTGTTCGGGGAGCACGGGGTCCTCGATCTGGTGCTGCTGGAGGCCCGCACCGAAGCGGGCCCCACAGAACGCATGGCTGCCGTACTGATGACCGCCGGGCTCATGCTCAAGGCTGCGCTGTTCCCGCTGCATGTCTGGCTGGCGCCGGCCCACGGTTCGGCCCCGGCGCCGGTCAGCGCGGTGCTCTCAGGGCTGGTGGTCACCGGGTCGTTCTATCTGATCCTGCGTCTGTGGATGGGCGTGTTCGCCCCGCTGGCCACCCCGGCCTTCGGCATCCTCGTCGGGATGCTGGGCGTGGCGGCGCTGGTCTGGGGCTCGCTGCAGGCCCTGCGCGCCGGGCGCCTCAAATCGATCGTGGCCTATTCCACCGTCGCCCAGTTCGGTTATCTGCTGATCGCCTTCCCGCTGATGCTGGTGGACCCGGGCGCCTGGCGGGTGGTGGTGTTCTTCGCGGTCGTCCACGCGCTGGCCAAGGCCTCGGTCTTCCTCGCGGCGGGCACGCTGCAGCACGCCGCCGGGCATGATCGGCTAGCCGACCTGGGCGATGTACTGCGGGCGCGGCCGCGCACGGTCTTCGCCCTGGGGCTGGCCGGCGTCAGCCTGATGGGGCTGCCGTTCACCGGCGGATTCATCGCCAAGTACCTGCTCCTGGAGGCCGGCCTGGGCACGGTCCTGGCCGGTAGCGTCATCGGCGTGCTGTGGGTGCTGGCGATCGCCGGCGGCGGCCTGCTCGCGGCGGCCTACATATTCCGGATGGTGGCCCCGGCCTTTCACCGCGGACACGAAGATGCCGGCGAGGCGGTCTCGCCGTGGATGGACTGGGTACCGCTGGGCCTGGCGACTGTCGCGGCGCTCGCCGGGCTGGCCGGGACGCTGACCCTCAACACGCTCGCGCTGACGCCGGGGGCCCCCTGATGGACGGCGGCTGGCTGCTGCTCGCGATCCTGTTCAGCTCCCTCGGGCCGGGGATCGCGATCTTTTTTCTGCCCGAGCATCGCCAGGGCCTGCGTACCGCGCTGAACCTGGGTGGCGCCGGCACCAAGCTGGCACTGGTCGGAGTCCTGCTGGCCGGGGTGCTGCGCGGCGACGAATACCGCTTCAGCCTGCCGCTGGTGCCGGGCATCGACCTGGTCCTGGCCGCCGATGCGTTGTCGCTGCTGTTCGCGAGTCTTTCGGCCGTGCTGTGGTTCGTGACCACCGTCTACGCGATCGGCTACCTGGAGGGTTCGCCCCGGCGCAGCCGCTTCTTCGGGTTTTTCTCCTTGTGCGTCAGTGCGACGGTCGGCATTGCCCTGTCCGGCAACCTGATCACCTTCCTGATCTTCTACGAGATCCTGACGCTGGCGACCTGGCCGCTGGTGGTCCATCGCGGTACGCCGGCGGCGCTGCGGGCCGGACGGCTCTATCTCGCCTACACGCTGACCAGCGGACTGGTGCTGTTCACGGCGATTGTCTGGCTCACGCTCCTGGCCGGAGCCGAGGGCTTCACCCCGGGCGGGTACCTGGACGGTCTCGCGGAGACGCACGCGACCACCCTCCAGATCCTGTTCGTGCTGCTGATGATCGGCTTCGGGGTAAAGGCGGCGCTGGTGCCGCTGCATTCGTGGCTGCCCATCGCGATGGTCGCGCCGGCGCCGGTGAGCGCGCTGCTGCACGCCGTGGCCGTGGTCAAGGCCGGCGCCTTCGGCATCATCCGCGTCGTCAACGACGTCTATGGAACCGAGCTGGCCATCGAACTGGGCCTGACCGCCGGGCTTTTGGTGGTGGCGGCGATCACCATTGTCTACGGTTCCATCCAGGCCCTGCGCACGGACGACCTGAAACAGCGCCTGGCCTTCTCCACCATCAGCCAGGTCTCCTACATCATCCTCGGCGTGGCGCTGGCCGGGCCGCTGGGGATCATCGGCGGACTGGTGCACCTGGTGCACCAGGGCATCACCAAGATCACCCTGTTCTTCTGCGCCGGCAACTTCGCCGAGACCCTCGGCATCCACCGCATCAGCGAGCTCGACGGGGTCGGCCGGCGCATGCCGCTGACCATGCTCGCCTTCACCCTCGGGGCGCTGGGCATGATCGGCCTGCCACCGCTGGCGGGATTCGTGACCAAGTGGCACCTCGGGCTGGGGGCGCTGGAGGCCGGCATGCCCTGGGTGCTGGGCGTGCTGGTCCTCAGCAGCCTGCTGAACGCCGCCTATTTCCTGCCGCCGGTGATCCGTGGCTGGCTCGGTGAGCGCCGCGAGCCGTGGCATGAACCGCTGCAGGCGCATGCCGGGCCGACCCGCTTCGAGACCCACTGGATGCTGCTGTTTCCGGTGGTCTTCACCGCTGCGCTGGGCCTGCTGGTGGGACTCTTCGCCGGGCTGGGGCTGAGCCCGCTGGGCTGGGTCAGCCTGATCGTGCGACGCGACTATTCGCTGCCGGAGTTCGGGCTGTGAGCAGCATCCTCCTGCTCGCCGTCCCACTGCTGCCGTTACTGCTGGCGGTATTCATCGGCCTGCGCCCGGGGCAGGCGCGGCTGAACCGCCTGGTCCCCTGGGCCGCGCTCCCCGGGCTGCTGCTCGCCGCCCTGGCCCCGACCGGGCTGGAGGCGACCTTCGATAGCCTGCTGATGGGGACCCACCTGGCCGTCGACCCAACCGGGCAGGCGTTTCTGGCCCTGACTGCAGGCCTTTGGCTGGCAGCCGGACTATTCGCCCTCGGCGAGCGGCGTGACGACGCCCGGCGCGTGCGCTTTTACGTGTTCTGGCTGCTGGCCCTGGCCGGGAATCTGGGCCTGGTCCTCGCGCAGGACGCGGCATCGTTCTACCTGTTTTTCTCCCTGATGAGCCTCTCCGCCTACGGGCTGGTGGTCCACTCCGGAAAGCCGGAGGCGTGGCGCGCCGGGCGGGTGTACCTGATCCTCGCGGTACTGGGCGAGGTCCTGCTGCTCGCGGGCCTGCTCCTGGCCGTCCACGCCGCCGGGCAATCCAGCCTGGCGGCGGTGGCAGCCGCCCGCCCCGAGGGCTGGGCGCTCGCACTGCTGGTCGTAGGCCTGGGGATCAAGGCCGGCATGCTGCCGCTGCACTTCTGGCTGCCTCTGGCCCACCCGGCGGCCCCCGTACCGGCCAGCGCCGTGTTGTCCGGGGCGATGATCAAGGCCGGGCTGCTGGGCTGGATGCGGTTGCTGCCGCTCGACGCCACCGGGCATGCAGTGCTGGGCGAGAGCCTGGTCCTGCTGGGCCTGGCAGCGGCCTTCCTCGGGGTCCTGGTGGGCGTCCTGCAGGTACGACCGAAGACCATCCTCGCCTACTCCAGCATCTCGCAGATGGGACTGATGACGGTCGGCATAGGCCTGGCCCTGTTGCTGCCGGAGGCGCGCGGCTGGCTGCTGGCCGCCGTCACGCTGTACGCCGTGCATCACGGCCTGGCCAAGGGGGCCCTGTTCCTGACGGCGGGGATGCAGAACCAGTGGCCGGGTACGCGCCTGGCCCGGGCCGCGTTTGTCCTGTTTACCCTGTTGCCGGCCCTGGCCCTGGCCGGGCTGCCTTTCACCAGCGGCGCGCTGGCCAAGAACACGCTAAAGGGCCCGCTGGCCCCCGACGCCCTGCCCGGCTGGCTGGCGCATACGGAGTTGCTGCTGAGCCTCGCCGCAGCGGGCACCAGCGTGCTGCTGCTGCGTTTCCTGTGGCGCTGGCAGGCCGGACTGCGAGCATCCGCCGACGGCCTCGACCGGCAACGGTGGTGGGCCTGGGGCAGTCTTGCACTGATGGGGCTGTTGCTCCCGCTCAGGGTCCTGGTCGTCGGGCCCGGCGGCCTGCCCGTCGAGCCGCGGGACCTCTATGGCCTGGCCCTGCTGTGGCCGATCGCCCTGGGGCTCGTCCTCGCCGGCATCGCCTACCGGCTGATCCGTGACCGCGAGACCCCGCGCGTGCCGGAGGGCGATCTGGCCGTCCTGGCCGAGGCCGCCTGGAGTGCCGCCCGCCGTACCCACCGAAACCTGGCCCCGCCACCACCCCGGCCGCGCCGGATGCCGGCACGCCTGCGCATGCTGCGCCTGAACCTGCGCCAGCGCCTGGAAGACGCCGAACGCGTCCTGACCCGATGGGAGACCATCGGGCTGCTGTTCTCCGCCGCGATGCTCGGGCTCTACCTGACGCTGCTGGTCGGATAGCCCCTAACACGGGCACGAAAAAGGCCGGCCCGGGGAATTCCCGGGCCGGCCTTGCACTAGCGCCGACTTTTTCTTGAGGGCTTACCGATCAGTTCTGATCGATGAAGTCCGCGGTGAAATCGGCCACGTCATCCGCGAAGAAGTCGCGGAAGAAGTGATCGGCACCGTCCACGGTCATCAGGGTGATGTCGCCGCTGTCCTTCACCGCCTCGACCTTCTGCGGAAGATCCGGCACCACGTCGTCCTCGGAGCCCACGATCACCAGCGTCGGGATCTGCATCCCGCGGATCACCGAAGGGGTATCGTTCTGGCGGGTCGGTTCGTAGTAGCCAAGGAAGGCGCGCGGGGTCACGTCCAGCTCCTCGCAATAGAGGAAGCGCACGTCCTCCATCAGGGTCTCTTCCTGGTTCATGCGCTGCAGTTCGCGGGCACGATCCAGCATCACCTGCAGCGGCAGGCCGCTTTGCTCCTCGAAATCCGCCGCAGCCTCATCCTCGTCAAAGGTGGAAGCCGCCACCAGCACCAGGGCGCGGATGCCGTCCGGGTCGTGCTCGGTCAGGTAGCGGGCGACCTGATTGGCCCCACGGGAGTGCCCGAACAGGGTGACCGGGCCGTAGCCTTCGTCCTGCAGCCACTCGTGCCACAGGCTGACCTCCTGCAGGTGATCGTCGACCCCGTGACGCACCGGGGCGTCGCACTCGAACATCCCTTCACGCGCATCGATGCCGTAGCTCAGGTTGATCGACAGGGAGTTCAGTCCGTGCTCGGCTAGCAGGTCCTGGACCCCCGCCATCACCTCCATGCGCCCGTGCGCCAGGGTGCCGTGCAGCATCAGCACCACACCGTCGGAGGGACTCGCCCCCATGCCTTCCTTCATGTGCCCGACCAGGGTCAGATCATCGTGTTCCAGCGTGACCTTCTCCGCGGCTTGAGCGGCCGGGGCCACCAACAATGCTGCGGCCGCAAGGGCGGCCGTGGCGATCCAACGGGACATGGGGAACCTCCTGGGTGGTTAGCGTGATCCAATAGACTCAGTAGCGGTGGGAAAATTCCGCCCGAACGGGCGGGCGTAGTCCTGACAGCGCGACCTGCGCAGCGCATGATAGGCAAATCTGGAACGGCCCCGCCGCCGCCACCTTGACGGTAGACGCATGAGCAATCGTGACCCATCCCTCGACTGGCACGCCCTGAAGACCGGCGAGGTCCTCAAGCGCCTGGAGGTGGACGAGCACGGGCTCAAGTCTCCGGATGCCGAACAAAGGCTGCAGGACGTCGGCCCCAATCGCCTGCCGGAAACCGCACGCACCGGACCCATCCGGCGTTTCCTGCTGCAGTTTCACAACGTGCTGATCTACGTACTGATCGCCGCGGCCATCGGCACCGCTTTCCTCGGGCACTGGCTGGATACCGGCGTGATCCTGGGGGTGGTACTGATCAACGCGATCATCGGCCACATCCAGGAGGGCAAGGCGGAAAAGGCGCTGGATGCAATCCGCCAGATGCTCTCGCCGAAGGCGCAGGTGCTGCGCGACGGCCAGCGCCGGAGTATCCCTGCGGAAGAGCTGGTCCCCGGCGACATCGTCTACCTGCAGGCGGGAGACCGCGTCCCGGCGGACCTGCGCCTGACCGGGGCGCACAACATGCGCATCGACGAGGCCGCGCTGACCGGCGAATCGGTCGCCAGCGAGAAGCAGACCGCCCCGGTGGAGCCAGAGGCCGACCTCGGCGACCGCGTCTCGATGGCGTATTCCGGCACACTCGTCGCCTTCGGCCAGGGGCGCGGCGTGGTGATCGG
This sequence comes from Thioalkalivibrio sp. ALMg13-2, assembly GCF_000381185.1. Lineage (NCBI taxonomy): Bacteria > Pseudomonadati > Pseudomonadota > Gammaproteobacteria > Chromatiales > Ectothiorhodospiraceae > Thioalkalivibrio > Thioalkalivibrio sp. ALMg13-2. The sequence continues at coordinate 50,683 of NZ_KB906104.1, forward strand.
CACCGGGGCCGATACGGAGATCGGGCGCATCTCCACCATGATCGGCGAGGTGGAGACCCTGACGACGCCGCTGCTGCGCCAGATCGCGCAGTTCGGCCGCTGGCTGTCGGTGGCGATCGGCATACTGGCCGCGGCCACCTTCGCCTTTGGCTTCTGGGTGCGCGACTACGACCTGGTGGAGACCTTCCTCGCGGCGGTCAGCCTCGCAGTCGCGGCGATCCCCGAGGGCCTGCCGGCGATCATGACCATCACCCTGGCGATCGGGGTACAGCGCATGGCCGCGCGCCACGCGATTATCCGCCGCCTGCCCGCGGTGGAGACCCTCGGCTCGGTCACCACCATCTGCTCGGACAAGACCGGCACCCTGACCCGCAACGAGATGACGGTGAAGAGCATCGTCACCACCGCGGCGGAGTACGAGCTGACCGGGGTGGGCTACGAGCCGCACGGCGGGATTACCCGCGACGGCCAGGAGGCCGATCCGGAATCCGACCCGCTGCTCGCGGAGATCCTGCGCGGCATCCTCCTGTGCAACGATGCCGAGGTCTACCCGAAGGACGACGCCTGGACCATGGAGGGTGACCCCACCGAGGGGGCCCTGATCACCGCGGCGATGAAGGGCGGGCTGGACCCGAAGCTCGTGAACAAGGAATTTGTGCGCGACGACGTGATCCCGTTCGAATCGTCCTACAAGTTCATGGCCACCCTGCACCACGATCATGAGGGTCACGCCTTCCTCTTCCTCAAGGGCGCGCCAGAACGCGTGCTGTCCCTGTGCAGCCACCAGCGCACTAAAGATGAGGATGAACCGCTGGACTCCGAACACTGGCAACAGTGGATGGATGATGTCGCCGCCCGTGGTCAGCGCCTGCTCGCTCTCGCTACCCGGCGCATGGAAGGGCTCCGTCGAGAGCTCGAGTTTGGCGACATCGAGAACGGGGGGCTCACCCTGGTCGCTGTCTGCGGAATCATCGACCCGCCGCGTGAAGAGGCGATCGAAGCGGTGGCTCACTGTCAGGGAGCCGGGATCCGCGTGAAGATGATCACCGGCGATCACGGCGTCACCGCACGGGCGATCGCCGACGAACTGGGCATCAACACCAAAGGCGGTGTGGTGGTCGGCCACGAACTGGACAACACCTCGGACGATGACCTCAAGGCGATAGTCCAGCGCGTCGACGTATTCGCCCGTACCACACCGGAGCACAAACTACGCCTCGTGCGCGCGATTCAGAGCCACGGCGACGTGGTGGCCATGACCGGTGACGGCGTAAACGACTCCCCTGCACTCAAACGCGCCGATGTTGGTGTGGCCATGGGGCTGAAGGGCACCGAGGCCGCACGCGAGGCCTCCGCAATGGTACTGGCCGACGACAACTTCGTCTCCATCGCCAATGCGGTCGAAGAAGGCCGAACTGTCTACGACAACCTGAAAAAGGCGATCATGTTCCTGCTGCCCAGCAACGGGGGGCTGGCCTTCACGATCGTCGCTGCCATTTTGCTGGGTCTGACCCTGCCGCTAACTCCGGTGCAGGTGCTATGGGTCAACATGGTCAGCGCAGTTACCCTCGGCTTGGCGCTGGCCTTCGAACCTACCGAGCCGGGCGTCATGCAACGCCCTCCTCGCCCGCCCAATTCGCCTATCTTGTCCGGCTTCCTGCTCTGGCGCGTCAGTTTCGTGTCCACCCTGCTGGTCGCCGGCGCCTTTGGCCACTTCCTGTGGCTGGAGCAGCAGGGGGCGGAACACGAGTTCGCCCGCACGGTGGCCATCAACACCCTGGTGATGGGGCAGCTGTTCTTCATGCTTACCAGCCGTTCTCTTCTGGCGCCTGCTCTCAGCCATGCAAGCCTCGTCGCCAGCCGACCGGCCCTGGTCGCAATCGGGATCCTGATCGTACTGCAGAGCCTCTTTACCTACGCCCCGCCACTGCAGCTGCTGTTCGGCACCACCGCCATCGGCCTGGAGGAATGGGGCCGCATCCTCGTGTTCGGGATCGTCCTGTTCACCTTCGTCGAGCTGGAAAAGGCCTTCCTGCGCCACCGCGGCTTCAACCCGCACCAGTAAGTCGGGCCGCTGCACAGAAATGCCATCACCACGGAAAATCCGAGCTGGAAGGATTGCGGCTTCAACCCGCGCTGACTTCGACCCGGTTGCGCCCGCCCTCCTTGGCGGCATACAGGGCCAGGTCTGCGCGCTTGACGATGCCACGTCTCTGATCACCCTCGCGGTATACCGCCACGCCGAAACTGGCGGTCACACTGCCGTAGTCACGGATCTCCAGGCCCGCGATCGCCGCGCGCAACCGTTCTGCCAGGCGGGTCGCACCCTCGAGACCGGTGTTGGCGGCCAGCACGAGGAATTCTTCACCGCCCCAGCGACCCGCAAGATCGGCATCGCGCATGAAGGTCGAGACGGTCCGCGCCACCGTCACCAGCACTTCGTCCCCGGCATCGTGACCCCAGGTATCGTTGAAGCGCTTGAAATGGTCGATATCGAACATGACCAGCGCGCAAGGTCGCCCGTAGCGTTCGGCCACGGCGATCTCCTGGTCGATCGTTTCCTCCATGCGGTAGCGGTTCCACAGGCCGGTGAGATGGTCGCGGGTGGCCAGGCGCTCGAGCCGCTGATTGAGCTTGCTGATCTCGCCGGCCGCGATCAGCACGGCCAGATCGCTGGCCAGGTCGGTCGCCGCGCGCAGTTCGACCGAGAGCCAGCGGGCACTTTGTCCGCGCACGGTTTCCTTCCAGGAAGCGAAACTTTCGCGCGGTGACAATCGGCCGGTTTGCCGGTCGATGGTCTTTTCCGGGTTGCCGGCCCAGATACGGGTTTCGGCCTTCTCCGACCGGAAGAACAGCAGCCAGGCGTGACGTGCATTCCGAATCGGCAACGGTACCGCCAGCAAGCCCGCGGCCCGGGCGGGCTGGCAGAACGCCCCCAGCCCGGTCCGGCCGAGCTCGCTTGACGACCAGGCCAGCTCGCCGGTGCGATGCTTGTTCAACCAGGCGACAATGCCATTGATCGACTCGGCATCCGGCACAGTGCCCACGCCGGCACTCTGATCGCCGGCGGCCAGCACCGCACCACTCGCCCGGAACACCTGGAGCCAGTCCTTGCCGTGTCGCTCCAGCAGTTCTTCCGGCTCGGGAAACTCACCCCGTTCGTCGACCAGGACGTCGCGGCTTTCATTGGCGCGCTGAATCAGCACGGCGTCGTCGCGGGCCTGTATCAGTTCCAGCTGGAAACAGGCCGTCTGCACCATGGCGCGCAAGGCATCACGTAGCGCCGGCGACAGGATGTTGGGCGAAGCCGCGTGGCAGGCCAGCAGTCCCCACAGCCGACCATCCAGATGCAGTGCAATCGACATCGAGGCGACCACGCCCATGTTGGCCAGATAGGTGACATGGATCGGCGCGACCGCGCGCAGGATGCCGCGCGACAGGTCCAGGGCGGAATCATCGGCCGGGTCGCTTTCGGGGACGAGCGGCACGGCTGCGGCCGATGCATCCGGGATGTCACGCACGTGCTTGATGCTGTAGAGCTGACGCACCTGGGCCGGTATGTCGCTGGCGGGAAAGTGGTGGCCGAGGTAGCTATCGGCCCCGGCGGACAGACTTTCGGCGACAACGCTGCCGTTCCAGTCCTCGTCGAACCGATAGATCATCACCCGATCGTAGCCGGCCAGTTCGCGCACCAGGGCGGTGAGCGCCCGCAGCAGCCCGTCACGGGTCGTATGACCGGACAGCTCCGTCTGCCAGTCGGCCATGGCGCCAAACAGCCAGCGCTCGGGATTGCCGGAAATCGGTTCGAGTTCGGCCACCACTCGCGCACCGCTGCGATACGAGAGCAGACGAAACCGCTGTGACCGGCCGCGGATCCGCAGCGACACGATCATCGCACCGTAACGGTTCGGGGACTCAAGCTGGGTGCGGATCTGATCGAGCCAGCGGCGCGTGAACAGCCGCTCGGGTGTCATGGCCAACGCATCCGCCACCCGCATACCGAGGATGGATTCGAGGTTGGCGCTAACCTGGCGAACCTCCTGGAGCTGCTCGTCCATGGCAATCAGCGCACCATGCGGCTGAATCGCTCCCGGGATATGCACCGGCTCGCGCTCGCAAGCCTCGAGCGCGGCGTCCAGTTCCGGCTCGTCCATATCCTTCATCTCCTTCGCGGAGTGACAGCGGGCAGTGAATTTATCGCATTTCGACAGCGCGTTCCCTGCTGTCGAAAGCATCCAGCTCGGCCTGGTAGTCGGCGAACGCCTCTTGGGCGCCCGCTACCGCCTGCTCGAGAGCATCATCGACTTCCAGCTCGCGCTCGAGCGTCGCCAGCAAGCGACCAAAGTCGTCGGGCACGATGGTCTCGCCGAAAAAACGGCAAGGCACCGTATCGCCCAGGCTGGAATGGATGCACCGGGCAATCACCGCACTGCCCTGACGCGATCCCTCCAGTACGTAAACCCGGCCCCACCAGGCCGCACGTCCATCCGAAAGGTCCGGCGGCGTCTGCGAGACCGGAGGGACGGGCTGGCCCAACGCGACCAGGTCCGCTTCCAGTCGCGCGAGACGTGGTGACAGCTCGAATCCCGACTCCGCATGATGGCGGCTTGCATGAACCCACCGCTCCAGTCGGGCATGCGGTCGGCACATCGCCGCAAGCGATTCCGCGTACTGCTCGCGGGTAAGCGCGCGACCGGTCAGCTGCTGCATCAACCGGTGCTGATCCAGCGCCTTGTGCGCGGGCGCCGTGCCCCTGCGCAAGGCCTGGTGTGCGCGCCCCCGGTGATACCTTCTCATTGCATGAATGGTAGCAGCTTGCGCCGAGCCTGTGCCGTCCAGCATTCCGAGTACTGGGGCTTTCGCGCCGATATTCCTCGAGCCCCGGCTTGATGCCTCCGGGTCCAGTCCCGGATGGCAGAAAGGAGACGCAGTCGCATGGGGCACCGTCGCAGGGCCGCTGCGCTCCCCGATTCATGGGACGACCCGAGCTTTCCAGGGCGGCCCAGTCCCCCCACCCGCTCGTTGAACGGCTTGATCGCTTCATTCGACACACACCTACCCGGATCGCGGAGTTGCGGGGACCGCCCGCGGTGGAACCCTGGCAGGCCGCGAGACACGCCCCTGACCCCCTTGGGATGGTAAAGTGCCGACCCAGCGCGGGCCACGAGTGGCCCGCCCCCTCATCCAAACCGAATTCGTCGCAGGAGCACCATGGCGCAGTACATCTTCACCATGAACGGCGTGGGCAAGATCGTCCCGCCGAAGAAGTACATCCTCAAGGACATCAACCTGAATTTCTTCCCGGGCGCCAAGATTGGCGTGCTGGGCTACAACGGCGCGGGCAAATCCACCCTGCTGCGCATCATGGCAGGCGTGGATACCGACATTGTCGGCGAGGCGCGCCCGCAGCCGGGCATCAACATCGGCTACCTGTCGCAGGAGCCGCAGCTCGACGAGAACAAGGATGTCCGCGGCAACGTGGAAGAGGCCGTGGCCCCGGTCAAGGAAGCCCTGGCCGAGCTGGATCAGGTGTATGCCGCCTATGCCGAGCCGGAGGCCGACTTCGACGCCCTGGCCGCCAAGCAGGGCGAGCTGGAGGCGAAGATCGAGGCCGCCGACGGCCACAACCTGGAACGCAAGCTGGAGGTTGCCGCCGACGCCCTGCGCCTGCCGCCATGGGATGCCGACGTGAAGAACCTCTCCGGGGGGGAACGCCGCCGTGTGGCGCTGTGCCGGCTGTTGCTGTCCAACCCGGACATGCTGATCCTCGATGAGCCGACCAACCACCTGGACGCCGAATCCGTGGCCTGGCTGGAGCGCTTCCTGCAGGAGTTCCAGGGCACCGTGGTTGCGGTGACCCATGACCGCTACTTCCTCGACAATGTGGCCGGCTGGATCCTCGAGCTGGACCGTGGCCAGGGCATCCCGTTCCAGGGCAACTACTCGCAGTGGCTGGAACAGAAGGAAAAGCGCCTGAAGCAGGAAGAAAAGTCCGAGGCGGCCCGCGTGAAGGCGATGGAGTCCGAACTGGAGTGGGTGCGCTCCAACCCGAAGGGCCGTGGTGCCAAGAGCAAGGCCCGCCTGAAGCGCTTCGAGGAGATCGCCTCCACCGACTACCAGAAGCGCTCCGAGACCAAGGAGATCTACATCCCGCCGGGCCCGCGTCTGGGCGACAAGGTGCTGGAGGTGGACAACCTGTCCAAGCACTTCGGCGATCGCGTGCTCTACCAGGGCCTGTCTCTCTCCGTTCCGCGCGGTGCGCTGATCGGCGTGATCGGCCCGAACGGCGTGGGCAAGACCACCCTGTTCCGCATGATCGCCGGCCAGGAACAACCGGACGAAGGGACCATCGAGCTGGGCGAAACCGTGCAGCTGGCGTATGTCGACCAGAGCCGCGATGCCCTGCAGGACGAGAAGACCGTCTGGGAGGAGATCTCCAACGGCCAGGACATCATCCAGGTCGGCAACTTCCAGATGCCGTCACGTGCCTACGTCGGCCGCTTCAACTTCAAGGGCACCGACCAGCAAAAGCGCATGAAGGACCTCTCCGGTGGGGAGCGCAACCGCGTGCACCTGGCCAAGCTGCTGCAAAGCGGCGGCAACTTCCTGCTGCTCGACGAACCGACCAACGACCTGGACGTGGAAACCCTGCGCGCGCTGGAAGAGGCACTGCTGGACTTCCCCGGCTCCGTGATCGTGATCTCGCATGATCGCTGGTTCCTGGACCGCATCGCCACGCACATCCTCGCGTTCGAGGAAGACGGCAACGTGGTGTTCTTCGACGGCAACTACCAGGAGTACGAGGAGGACCGCCACAAGCGCCTGGGCGCCGCGGCCGACCAGCCGCACCGGGTCAAGTACAAGCGACTCGCCTCCTGATCCACCCCGAAGGCCCGGCACCCGCCGGGCCTTCGCCTTTCCGCGCCCCGACACGCCACGATCCGTTCACAGGCAATACCCGTTTCATCTGGCGCCCTGCGCGGCTGGAGACTACGGGCCCCGCGGCCGGGTCTTCTCCACGAATTCCGTGGTAAACCCTTCCAGCTCTGCATCTTCGATCAGCCCGTCATGACGCATACACCTGAACTGATCCAGGGCCTTCGAGCGGGCATGGCCATCGAAGATGAACGCAAGGCGCTCGTTCGCTTCGTTCAACTGCTGATAGAGATCCAGAAAGCGTTCGTGATTCGACCGGTCTTCCTGTTCCATTGTCGCCCAGCAATCGGCCAGCGCTCGCTCGCAGTAACGATCCAGCGCGGTCTCCTTCAGCCGGCTGAACCGCTTCCAGTCCGACTCCTTGATCATTCCGGCCGCCTCCTGAAACTCGACACGTCAGGTGGTCAGGCGAGTGCGCGCCCAACAGACCGAAAATAATGCAACGGCAGCGATGGGCCCGCCAACCCTACCGGCGATCGCAGGTCGCGGTCAGGCGCCCGTCCACCGGCTCCGCCGTCATCTCCATATCCACGAATCGGCCGTCGGCCTGCAGTTCGCTTCCGTCGATCTGGACCAGCGGCTCGGCAGCACCTCCGGCGGCACTAATCCACTGCTGGCCCATACGGGTCCGATTGGCCTCCAGCACCTCGCCCCCCGCACGAAAGTCCCCAAACTGCAGCGACACCGAGTGCGTCAGCATCCCCGCAACCGCATTGCGCGAGGCAAATACCCGCAGCGGGCCGCGATCCGTATCCGCGCGCGCCACCAGCGTCTGGTAGCGGTCATCCGACTCGCCCGAGAAATCACAGACCTCCATCTCCAGCACGTACTCCTCGCCCTCCAGGACCAGCGTCGCGGCCCCGGCCGCGTGCGCATTCCCGGAAACCAGTACAACGGAAAACAATGAAACCAGACAGGCGGGCAGGACCAGCGCTCGACGCATACGGGAACTCCTTCGCATGGATGGGGGGGGGTATGCCGGAAGCTTACCCCATTACCCCGCGAAGCTCCTGCCTCCTGCCATGCGGTCCATCCCGACGGCCGTGCCCCAGTTTCTGGGCATTGGCCGGCGATGCGGATTCCCTTCGTTCGGGATGTGGTCCATATTCGAGTTAGCGGTCGGATTGCCCGGCCGGTCTGCCTTCGGGACGGAGGGCGATGCAGGGATCCATCAGCAGTACAGGAAGCGCGGGGTCCGCGGACGGCCGCGAGAGGCGACAGGCCCAACCCGAGCGAATCGCGACTTGTCGCCTGCAGATGCACCCAGGGTTCACGCTGGACGACGCGGCCGCGATTGTTCCCTATCTCGCGCGGCTGGGGGTTTCGCATGTCTATCTGTCGCCGATCCTGCAGGCGGTGCGCGGCAGCACCCACGGCTATGACGTGGTCGACCCCTCGCGGGTCAACGAAGAGCTTGGCGGCGAACCGGCACGCCAGCGCCTGTGCGCGGCACTGGAGGCCGCCGGGATGGGGCTGGTACTGGACATCGTACCCAATCACATGGCGGTGGCCGGGGACCAGAACCCGTGGTGGTGGGATGTGCTGGAGAACGGCCCGTCCAGTCCGTTTGCGACGTACTTCGACGTCGACTGGGAGTCCTCGGAGGAGCGCTGGCCGAACAAGGTCCTGCTCCCGGTGCTGGGCGATCATTACGGCCGTGTCCTCGAGGCCGGCGAGATCCGCCTGCACTATGGCGCCGGGCTGTTCGAGCTCGCCTATTACGAACACCGCTTCCCGCTGGACCCCTCTTCGCTCAACGAGCTGCTCGACCGCGCCTGTCGCGCCACGGGTATCGAGCTGCTGGGCTTTCTCGCGGAATCCTGTGCACGCCTTCCACAGCCGCATCTGACCGCACACCATACGGTGGGGCGGCGCCACCGCGACCAGGACGTGATCCGCCAGCTTCTGGACGACACGACCCGCCAGGACCCGGCAGCCGCCGAGGCAATCGCGGCCGAGGTCGAGCGGATCAACGCCGACCCCGACGCCCTGGACGCGCTGATCGACAAGCAGAACTACCGGCTGGCCTGGTGGCGCACCGCCGGCCGCGACCTTGGCTACCGGCGGTTTTTCGACATCAACGACCTGGCCGGGCTGCGGCAGGAGAAGGAGGAGGTCTTCCAGTCCGTGCATGCGTTGCCGGTCCGCTGGGTGGCGGAAGGCTCGGTGCACGGCCTGCGGGTCGACCACCCGGACGGCCTGCGCGACCCCCGGCAGTACTTCAGCCAGTTGCACCACGCCTGTCCGGACACCTGGATCGTCGCCGAGAAGATCCTCGAGCCCGGCGAGCAGCTGCCGGACGACTGGCCGATCGCCGGCACCACCGGCTACGACTTCCTCAACCGCGTGCAGGGGCTGTTCGCGGACCCGGCCGGCGAGGCCCCGCTGACACGGCTGTTCGAGGAGCTCACCGGCGAGGAGGCCGACTACCCGGGACTGGTCTACGAATCCAAGCGACAGGTACTCAAGGACCTGCTCGGCAGCGAACTCAACCGCCTGAGCTCGCTGTTCGTGGATATCTGCGAACGCCACCGCCGCCACCGCGACTACACCCGCCATGAGCTGTACCTCGCCCTGCTGGAGGCGGCGGCCTGCTTCCCGGTCTACCGCACCTACGTCACCCCACGCGAAGGCGGCGTGACGGACGCCGACGTCGGCTGTGTGGAGACCGCGACCCAGCAGGCCGCCGAGCGCAGCCCGGAGCTGGACAGCGAGCTGCTGCAGTTCCTGCGCAACCTGCTCCTGCTGCGCATCCCCGGCGAGCGCGAGACCGAGTTCGCCCTGCGCTTCCAGCAGCTGACAGGCCCGGCGATGGCCAAGGGCGTGGAGGATACCGCGCTGTACCGCTTCCACCGCCTGACGGCACTCAACGAGGTGGGTGGCGACCCGGGAAGCTTCGGGTTGTCGGTGGACGAATTCCACGAGGCCAGCGCCCGGGCCCGCCACCCGGAGGCGATGCTGGCCACCTCGACCCATGACACCAAGCGCAGCGAGGACGTACGCGCCCGCCTGCTGCTGCTCTCCGAGATGCCGGAGGCCTGGGCCAGGAGCGTGCGTCGCTGGATGCGTCACAACGCCCGCCACCGCAGTGGCGGGTGGCCGGACCCGGCCACCGAGTACCTGTACTACCAGACGCTGGTCGGTGCCTGGCCGATCGACGCCGAGCGCATGACGGCCTACATGGAAAAGGCCGCACGCGAGGCCAAGCAGCACACCAGCTGGACCCATCCGCAGGAGGACTACGAGCAGGCCCTGCGCGATTTCGTGGCCGGCACCCTGGATGACCCGGGGTTTCGCGAATCGCTGGAGTCGTTCCTGCAGCCGCTGGTCGGCCCCGGCCGCACCAACAGCCTGGCACAGACCCTGATCAAGCTCACCGCCCCGGGCATCCCGGACATCTACCAGGGCAGCGAGCTGTGGGACCTGAGCCTGGTCGATCCGGACAACCGCCGCCCGGTGGACTTCGACACGCGGACCCGCCTGCTGGAGGAACTCGCGCACCTCTCGCCAGCGCAGATCAACGCCCGCGCCGACGAGGGACTGCCCAAGCAGTGGGTAGTGCACCAGGCCCTGGCCCTGCGCCGCCGCCACCCGGAGTGGTTCCGCCCGGACGCGGCCTGTACCCCGCTGCGCGCCAGCGGCGAACGCACCGGGCACGCGGTCGCCTACCTGCGCGGCGAAGGGGCGTTGGTGCTGGTGCCGCGCCTGATACTCGGGCTGGCGGGCGACTGGTGCGGCACCCGGCTTGCGGTTCCACCCGGCACCTGGCACAACCGCCTGTCCGGCGCGACGCTGCGAGGCGGTGACTACCCGGTCGCGGAGATCCTCGATGCGTTTCCGGTGGCCCTGCTCGAACGCGAGGAGGCCACGTCATGACCACCGTTAGCGTGTGGGCCCCCGAGGCGCATCAGGTCGAACTGGAGTGCGGTGGCAGCCGCATGCCAATGGACCGCCGCGCGGACGGCTGGTGGTCGCTGCAGACCTCGCGGGTGGTGCACGGCAGCGACTATGCCTTCCGCGTCGACGGCAACGGCCCGTTCCCCGACCCGCGCTCCGCCTGGCAGCCGCAGGGCGTGCACGGCCCGTCGCGCTGGCTGGAGCATTCCCGCTTCGTCTGGAACGACGCCGGCTGGCAGGCGCCGCCGCTGGCCGCGGCGGTGATCCAGGAGATCCACGTCGGCACTTTTACCCCGGAAGGCAGCTTCGACGGCGTGATCGACCGCCTCGATCACCTGGTCGACCTCGGCATCACCCACCTGGAGCTGATGCCGGTGGCGGCATTCCCCGGCGAGCGCGGCTGGGGCTACGACGGCGTCGACCTGTACGCACCGCACCACGCCTACGGGGGCCCCGATGGCCTGAAACGGCTGGTGGATGCCTGCCACCGCCGCGGCATCGCGGTGCTGCTGGACGTGGTCTACAACCACCTCGGACCGGATGGCAACTACCTGGCGCAGTTCGGCCCCTATTTCACCGACCACTACCAAACCCCGTGGGGCGACGCCGTGAACCTCGACGGCCCCGACAGCGACAGCGTGCGCCGCTTCTTCATCTACAACGCCCTGATGTGGCTGCGCGACTACCACATCGACGGCCTGCGCATCGACGCGGTACACGCGATTGTCGATACCTCGGCCACCCATTTCCTGGAGCAGCTCGCCGCCGAGGTGCAGCGCCTGGGGCGGGCGCTCGGGCGGCATCTGGTGGTGATCGCGGAGAACGACCGCAACGACCCGCGCGTGGCGCGGCCGGTAGAGGCCGGCGGCTACGGGCTGGACGCGCAGTGGAACGAGGACTTCCATCACGCACTGCATGCCCTGCTGACCAGGGAATCCGACGGGTACTACGCGGACTTCGGACGCCTGGCGGATGTCGCCCGGGCGCTGACGCGAGGCCTCGTCTATGACGGGCGCTACTCCCACTATCGCCGGCGTACCCACGGGCGACCGGCCTCCGACCTGCCCGGCCGGCGTTTCATCGGTTGCCTGCAAAACCACGACCAGGTTGGCAATCGGGCCCTGGGAGACCGAATCAGTGAAGGCGTCTCGCCGGGACTACTGAAGATTGGAGCGGCCCTGGTGATGACCAGTCCCTTCGTGCCCATGCTGTTCCAGGGGGAGGAATGGGCGGCCGCGACGCCGTTTTTGTATTTCACCGATCACCCGGACGCCGACCTGGGGCGCGCGGTGACCGAAGGCCGCCAGCGCGAGTTCGCGGCCTTCGGCCGGGGCACCGATCCCGGCAACGTCCCGGACCCGCAATCCATCGAGACCTTCGAACAATCCCGCCTGGACTGGGACGAGCTCGCACGCGAGCCGCATGCCGACATCTTGCAGTGGTACCGGGCCCTGATCGCCCTGAGGCATGCCCACTCGGCGTTCGGCGACGACCGTCTGGAGGCGATCGAGGCGCATTTCGACGAGGCGGCACGCTGGTTGATCGTGCACCGGTCGGGACTGCGGGTGGTGTGCAACCTGCACCCTGCCCCGCAACGGCTGGCGTGCCCGGGCGCCGCGGCCGGTCACCTCCTGCTCCAGTCCGATACAGGTATCGTGGTGGGTCCGGACACCCTGGAGCTGCCCGGCGAGTCCGTCGTGATCCTGGACGCGCCTGCCCCCTCCTGCCTGCCCGGCCAACCGTCCATGTCAAAGGAGTGATCCAGTGACCGTATCCGACCGCCCCGTACACCGCATTGACGGCTACCTGCCGATCGAGGAGCACGGCCTGATCGGGAACTGCACGACTGCCGCCCTGGTCGGTCGCGACGGGACCATCCCCTGGATGTGCGTCCCCCGCTTTGACTCCGAACCCTTGTTCTGCGCGCTGCTGGATCACCAGCGCGGCGGCGCCTTCACCGTGGCCCCGGAACCCCTGGTCACCTCGCACCAGCGCTATATTCCGGATACCGCCGTCCTGATCACCGAGATGACCGGACCAGAGGGGCGCGTCCGGGTGACCGACTGTCTGCCCCTGCGCGCAGGGGCCGACCTCTCGGAGGACGCACCCGCCGGACGGAATGAGCTGCTTCGCCGGATCGAGGTGCTGGAGGGCCGGGTACACCTGCGGGTCCGCGTTACACCCCGGGGCGGGGCGGATTTGTATCCGCACGGGGCCGGGCTGGGCCTGGCGTTGCACCGCCAGCCCGACCTGGAACTGGCCCTGAGCTCGTCCCTGCCGCTGGAGGACGCGGACAGCCTGCATGAACTGGAGGCCGGGGAGCAGCATCACGTGCTCCTCGGGTGGGGGCCGCATACGCATCGGTTCCAGCCCCGCACCCCGCAGGACCTGCTCGAGGCCACCCTGCTGGTCTGGCGACGCTGGATGACGCACTTCAGCTATGAAGGGCCTCGCGAAGACCTCGTCCGCCGCTCGGCTGTCACCCTCAAGCAGATGGACTACACCGCGACCGGGGCCATGATCGCGGCACCGACATCCTCCTTGCCGGAGGCGATCGGCGGCCCGCGCAACTGGGATTACCGCTACGCGTGGATCCGCGATGCGGCGTTCTCGGTGTATGCGATGAGCGACATCGGCATGACCCACGAGGCCGCCGGGTTTATCGGCTGGGCCCTGGACGCCGTCGATCGCGCGGGCTGGCCCCGGGTGCTGTACGACGTGGACGGCCACCTCCCGCAACCGGAGCGCAGCGATCCCGAACTGGAGGGCTACCGTGGTTCGGGGCCCGTTCGCTGGGGGAACGGCGCGGTCGAACAGCGCCAGCATGACGTGTTCGGGGAGATCCTCGATTGCGCCTGGCGCTGGGTACGCTGGGGCGGCACGCTGGACGATCACCTGTGGCAGCGCCTGCGGCGCCTGGTCGAGTCCGCCAAGACCGAATGGAAAAACCCCGACCACGGGATCTGGGAAGTGCGCACGGCCGGACGACCGTTTACCTACTCCGCCGCCCTGTGCGCGGTGGCCCTGGAGCGCGGAGCCGCGCTGGCCGAGCACAATGGAATGGGCGGGGACAGCGCCCTCTGGCGCTCCGAGGCGCGGCAGATCCACGAGGCGATCCTGGGACAGGCCTGGGACCCCGAACTCCAGAGCCTGACCGAACATCTGGGCGGCGGCGGCATCGACGCGAGTCTGCTGGCACTACCCGGACGCGGCGTCATCCCCGCGGATCACCCGAAGATGGTGGCCACTACCGTGGCCGTCGTCCGGCGCCTGGGTGCCGGCAACGGCCTGCTCTACCGCTATCTGCCGGAGGAATCCCCGGACGGACTGCCCGGGCACGAGGGTGCGTTTGTGCTGTGCAGCTTCTGGCTGGTCGACAATCTGGTCGGGCAGGGTCGACTGGAGGAGGCCCAGGCACTGTACGACTCCCTGTGCGACCGCACCAATGCGCTGGGTCTGCTCCCGGAACAGATCGACCCCGCTAGCGGCGCTTTCCTCGGCAACTTCCCGCAGGCGTTCAGCCACGTCGGCCTGATTTCGAGCGGCATCAAGCTCGCGCGGGCGCTGGAGCGAAGCCGGGAGCGTTGAGAACAGTCAACTCACGTTAAGCGGTGCCCGAGGCCCGAAAGGCCTCCGGACTGGGGAGACACCCTCTTCAGGCGGTCGGCATCATCGAGGAGTGGTGATGGACGATCTTCCATCCCCCGTCACGGTTCTCGTAGACGAAGGTGTAGCGCGCGGGGACTTCCTTGGTCTCACCGCCATCCGTCACGCGAAAGGTGTAGGTGCCGGCATCGGTTAGCTTGTTGCAGCCAAGCTTCACGTTGCGGGTGTTGATCGTCCCAAAGGGCTTCTTCTCCAGGAAGTGCTCGAAGTAGTCCTGGATCTCGGCATGCGTGGTGCGCGGGACGTTGGAGACAGTCGGGAGCAGCACAGCGTCCTCGGCGTAGCGCGCGGCGACCTTGCGCGCGTCACCCGTCTGCAGGGCCGCGTTCCAGCCCTCGAACAATTCCTCGGCCAGTCGGCGGGTCGCCGGCGCACAGACCACGCAGCTCTCGTTGGCCGGGGTATCGATCGCGCCGAACCGGGGGTCACCGCCGGTCCCGGTCACCGGATGGTGCTGGTCGCGGTGCGAGGCGCTCAGGCTCAGGCGCGCGCGCGGCGCCTGGTCGGCGTTGATGAACTGGGTGCCGCTGATACGCGGTCGGCTGCTCGTGGTCACTGACTGATCTCCGAGTTCGGCCGTTAGCGGCCGGGTAATCCGTGAATTGTAAGGTACGCTCCCGGGCCTGTCATTCCGGGCCCGCCCCGAATGACTCCGCTGTCAGCGCCCCCCTGCAGATTGGGCCGCTGCGCTTGCAATGACCTCTTGTGGTCAGCTCGCCTGGGCCTTGAAGGCCGCAAGGAGATCCTCGACCTGGCCGCGCACGCGCGCCTCGTCCTGGATCGCGAAGTCGAGAAAGGTCTGCGCGACCACCGACAGGACCTTCTGCCTGGGGTGAACGATGTGCCACTGGCGGTGAATCGGGAAGTGCTCCACATCCAGCAGTGCTACCGGCCCGCCCGCCCCCTCCGCGCTGAGGGTGTGCAACGACAGCACCGCAATCCCCAGGCCGCCGATCACCGCCTGCTTGATCGCCTCGTTGGAGCCGAGCTCCATGCGCACCGTCGGGCTGATCCCGTGCTCCTGGAACAGCTTGAGGGTTGCCTCGCGGATCCCGGAGCCCGGCTCGCGCATCAGGAACGTCTCCTGTTCCAGGCGTTCGATCGGGATGTTGCGCTGTCCGACCAGCGGGTGATCGCGGCTGGCCATCACCACCAGCGGGTTCGGCGCGAACGGATACACCGCGATGTCGGTCAGCCGCTCGGGCACGTGTCCAATGATGTACAGATCGTCATCGTTGTTGGCCAGGCGCTGCAGCACACGATCGAAGTTGCTGACCTCCAGCGACAGTTCGATGTCCGGATAGCGCTTGGCGAACTGCCCGAGGATCGTCGGCGCGAAGTACTGCGCGGTGGTGATCACCGCCAGGCGCAGCCGCCCCCGCTTGAGCCCGTGCATTTCCGCGAGCTTCATCTCCAGGTTGGTCAGCGCCCCGAGCATCTCGCGGCAGGTGTCGTACAGCAACAGCCCGACCTCGGTGGGGAAGGCCTTGCGCCCAACGTACTCGAACAGCGGCAGGCCGAGGGCGCCGGAGAGCTTCTTGATCTGGATGGAGACGGTGGGCTGGGTCAGGTAAAGCTCTTCCGCCGCACGGGTAAAGCTACCCAGGCGCACGATCGCTTCGAACACCTGCAGCTGGCGCAGGGTGGCGTGCCGGATCAGGTGCGCCGGCAGTTCGGATTTCAGCATCACCTGCGGAAGGCCGGACTCCTTCTGCGGTGTCGTGCCGGTCCCTTTCCTGGCCATGTTAGTGCCCGTGCCCCCTACCGGGTGAGACCGGCGTACAGCATCGGCAGCTTTTCCGGGAGCCGTTCGATACGATCCAGCACCATGAAGTGCTGTGCCCCGAAGATCCGTTCGACGTACTCGTCGGCGTTCGGGTCCAGGCTGATACAGAAGCTGTAGACGCCGTTCTTGCCCACCTCTTCCACCGCACGCTTCGCGTCCTGACGCAGGTACTGCGGGTCGCGCACATCGGTATCCGCCGGCTCGCCGTCGGTCACGATCAGCAACAGCTTCTTCTGCGTCCCCTGTTGCTGCAGCAGATGCCCGGCATGCCGAACGGCCGCGCCCATGCGAGTGGAGAGCTGTCCCTTCATCCCGGCCAGTCGTGCCCGGGCGTGATCGTCGTAGGGGGCGCCGAAGTCCTTGAAGCGGTAGTACTCGACATCGTGGCGACCATCCGAGGCAAAGCCGTGGATGGCGAAGGGGTCGCCAATCTTGGAGATTGCCCCGCCCAGCAGAGCGGTAGCCTCGCGCGCCAGCTGTACCACGCTGGTGTCCGTACCCTGGACCATCTCGTTGGTGGACTCGGACAGATCCAGCAGCACCAGCACCGACAGATCGCGCACCTGGCGGATATTGCGCACGTAGATGCGCTCGTCCGGCTGCCGCCGCATGCGCAGATCTATCTGCGCATCGACCAGCGCGTTCAAGTCCAGCTCGTCGCCCTCGGCCTGCTTGCGCAGACGCTGGACGCCCTGCGGTTGCATCGCCTCGATCAGGAACTTCAGGCGCGAGATCAGCGGCTTGTGCTTTTCGTTAATCGCGTCGATCTCGGCCACGTCGCCCTTCTGCGGACGCCGCTCCAGCAGGGTGACCCAGTGCGGCCGTTCCAGCTGCATCTGGTAATCCCACTCATGGTAGTGATACGGCAGCGAGATCGGCTCCTTGCCCTCCTGCTGGTTGATGCTTTCCTCTTCGCCGTCCCGGAACCATTCGGTCGCCAGCACCATGATCATCTGGGCATCGTCCCCAGCGCCAGGGACATCGAGGGTGTTGATCATCTCCATGGGGGTCACGTAGACGCGTTCCTGGTTCGAACCGCTGGCCATCAGCGTCTCGAAGTCGTCTTCCTCGCGCCCGAACGCCCACATGTAGCGATTGTCGTCACGGTAGAGCACATCCGGCGCGACCTGCCGCGGGTTCATGTAGCCCTGCTCCGGAAATTCCGGCGCCAGGGCCTCGGCCAGGGCGCGCGCCAGGCCGGGGGCCTCGAGATCCTCCGTCCGTTCGGCCAGCGCCGCACGGGCCCTGGTCACGAACGGATGGTCGTCGCGGTAGTCCGGGTCCAGCAGGGCCCGTGCGGTGCGGGCCAGCAGGGCCTGCGGCGCTTCACCGTCGTCCGGGGTCGCGGTATGCAGGGGTGTCCAGAGGTTGCGCAAACCCGGGAAACCCTGGCTTGCCAGGGCCTCCACGCGGGCATCCTCGAACAACTCGGTCAACACGCCGGTCACGCCGCGCGGCGCCTCCTCTGGCTGCATTTCCCGCGTGTAGACCACATGGGCCGCGGCATGGGCCGCCGCCGCACGGTAGAGATCGAGCCCGGTCAGGCCTTCCCAGTCGTCGAAGGCATCCGGCAGGAAGATCGTGAAGCCCTCGATGTAGGGCTTGTAACCCTCACGGGATTCAAAGTCGCCACTCGTCGGCCGCATGAAGAAATCGCGCGCCCAGAGCGAACGCAGGTAGAGGTTGATGCGCCGCTGCACATCCACGAACAGCGTGCCGCGTCGCTCTTTCTGGAATACCGAACGGGACTCGGGCGATTCCAGACCAAAATAGGCGATCTGTTCCTCGAGGTCGGTACGGTGGGCCTGCGCGCCCCAGGTCGCCCAACGGCGCAACCCACCCAGCGTCAGTTGCGATAGCAACTCGTCGAGGTGTTCAAGCATCGGCCGAACGCCGCGTGGCGCCTGCCCCAGCAAGTTGTCGACCAGGCGCAGATATCCACCGAACAGGCGCAGGTCACCCAGGCGTCGTGCCGCAATCGGGCTGGTGGAGATCAGCAGGGTAATGACCGCCCCACTCGTCTTGGAGTACATCTTGATCGCCGAACTCACCAGCTCGCCGACCGCATCCTCGCCCAGTTCCTGCGCCAGATCCGGCGCCTCCTGGACGAAGGCCACGACCATCTCCGAACCTCGCCCCAGAGAGTGCAGGCTGCGTGCGCCTTCCAGGTAGTAGCGCTTCAGACCACCTGTACTGAAGGCCCTCGTCGCTTCCTGCCACGAGGCCTCGAGGACCTCGGCGGCCTGCCCCCCGAGGTCCTCGAGGAGGTCCTGGTATTCCTCCAGATGGATGCTCATCGTGTCCGGCGCACGCGCCTAGAAGAACGTCGTGACGGCAGAGTCGAGCGCGTCGCGCATATCGGGGTCGTCCGTGATCGGACGCACCAGGGCCATACGGCACGCGGCGAGCGGCGCGACGCCCTTGGCAATCAGCGACGCGGCGTACACCAGCATGCGGGTCGAGATCCCCTCGTCCAGCCCGTGGCCCTTCAGATTGCGCGCGCGCTCCGCGACGCTGACCAGCTTGCTGGCCATATCCTCGTTGACCCCGCCTTCGTGGACCACAATCCGCGTTTCGGTTGCGTGATCCGGGTAGTTGAAGTCCAGCGCGCCGAAGCGCTGCTTGGTCGACTCTTTCAGGTCCTTCATCAGGCTCTGGTAGCCCGGGTTGTACGAGATCACCACCTGAAAATCCGGATGCGCCTCGACCATCTCGCCCTTCTTCTCCAGCGGCAGCATGCGACGATTGTCGGTCAGCGGGTGGATCACGACGGTCGTATCCTGGCGCGCCTCGACGATCTCGTCGAGGTAGCAGATCGCCCCGTGGCGTGCCGCCTGGGTCAGCGGGCCGTCCTGCCAGCGCGTGCCGTTGGCATCCAACAGATAGCGCCCCACCAGATCCGAGGCGGTCATGTCCTCGTTACACGAGACGGTAATCAGCGGCTTGCGCAGCTTCCAGGCCATGTGCTCGACAAAGCGCGTCTTGCCGCAACCCGTGGGGCCCTTGAGCATCATCGGCATGCGCACCGAATAGGCAGCCTCGTACAGCTCCACCTCATCCGCCGTGGACTGATAGTAAGGCTCCTCGGTGATCAGGTGATCGCGTAGTTCGTCCTGCATGTTTCGACTCCTCAATCAGAAAGGCCGGGGCCCAGGCCCCGGCCACCGGCACGCATCGGCCTCAGTCAGGCCAGACCCGATCCGGATGCAACGCGCTGCCGCCCTTGTTCGCTTTCGGCTCCTTCTTTGCAGCCGGCTTTTTCCGGGCCGGAGTTGCCTTGGCCTGGGTCGACTGGGCGGTCGTCCCCGTCTTCCTCGTCGCTGCCGGCTTCTTGCGCGCCGTGGCCGCCTTGCGGGCCGGAGCCTTGCGGGTCGTGGTCGCCGCCTTCTTGGTGGCGGCCGCCTTGGTACTCGCGGCGGCCCGCGGGCTGCTGCTCGCCGGCTCCTGGCTGGTGTCCTTCTGTGCCGCGGCCGGCGCGTCGGCCTTGGCCGTGCTGTCCGGGGTCTTGTCCTTGTCCTGGTCCTCGCGCGCACTGCGCACGCCGGCTGCCAGCTTGTCTTGCAGATTGCTCATTGCGACACCTCCTCGATGATGGCTTCGATCTCCGCCGCCGCCGCCTCGCCCGGCTTGCCCAGATCAAAGACGGAACAGCCTTCCAGCGCAGAACGCCGATATATGGCCCGCCGGCGCAGTGACTGCTCCAGGGCGGGGATGTCGATCTCCATCAGTGCGTGTTTCATCGCACGCGACAGCGCACTGCGGACTTCGAGCTGATTAATCACGATGTAGGGGCGCAGGGCGGGATTCCTGAGCTTGGCCTCTTCGAGCCCGCGCCCCATACGGACGCTACCCCACAGATCCACCGGCGACGGAAGCACCGGGATCAGGACCTCGTCCGCGGCCGCCAGGGCACCGGTGACGGCCCCGCCCTCGAGCGTCGGCGGGCAATCCACCACGATGTGGTCGTAGTCCTTGCGCAGGGCCTTCAACTCGCGGTCGAGGGGCCCGGCAACCGCGAAAACCGACGCCGCGAACGGACGATCCTCGGAGGCCATGCGGGCCCATTGACCGGCCGAACCCTGAGGGTCAGCGTCGACCACCAGCGTGCGGCCCCGCCGGGCCAGCCCAGCGGCCAGGTTCATGGTCAGGGTGGTCTTGCCAGTGCCGCCCTTCTGATTGACTACCGCGATTACCCTCGAACCCACGCAACAGCCTCCTGCGGAAGGGGACCGGGCTCAACCCGGCCCATCAAGAATCCCCCGGCTCAGCCGGTGGTGACATCGGCCAGGCGGTCGACTTCAAGGGCAAAGGCCTTGTCGCCTTCCCCAAGCTGTTCGCCATCACGGGCGTCGATCGTGATGTTCACGTAGGTCGTGCCGAAGCTGATGTTCGGATGATAACCATCCTGCTCCGACAGCTCGGCCACGTGGTCTAGAAACTTCCGCGTGATGCCGTAGCGGTCGAACGTGAACTGTTTGCTCATGGACGCCGAGGTCCCCTTGCCGGGTTCCCACCCGGCCGGAACCACGAGATCGGTATCCGCCATTGCCTACTCCGCTTGTGTTGCCGCGTCCGCGCTCGTCACGCGGTGCTGCCCTGGGCATCGATCTCGCGCACGTGTTCCAGTTCATCCTCGAGGATGCTCTCGAACAGCGCCGCATCATCCACCGCACCGACGCGCCGGCAATAGACGGCTGCTTCGTCGTACAGACGAATCGCCTCCATCTCCAGCTCGCGCGAGCGCGCCAAAAGTTCGGCCATGGAGCGGCCAAGCCGCACCGGCGCCAGCTGGCTGCCGTTCGGCGCCACCCCATAGTGAAACATGCGAGTCATGAAGCGATCCGCATGATCCAGCTCTTCCTGGGCGTCCCGACGCAGGCAATCGCTTACGTCGGTCATTCCCCACATCGCGGTCAAGCGCGCCTGGGCCAGGTACTGCTGGACCGCCGACAGCTCATGTGCCACCGCCCGGTTCAGGTACCCCACGATCCGTGGATCGGACATGGATGTTGCCTCAGCTGGCCGAACCGCTGGCGGTCGGGGCCGTCGGCAGGATGCCTTCCACTTCCGAATGCACGCGCGCAATGATGTGCGCGGCCACCAGGCCGTCACCCACACGCTCGCAAGAATCCGCGCCCGCACGCACCGCCGCGTTCACGGCACCGGTTTCGCCACGGACCAGCACGGTGACATAGCCGCCACCGACGAACTGGCGACCAATCAGACGCACTTCGGAGGCCTTGGTCATCGCATCCGCGGCTTCGATCGCCGGGACCAGACCGCGGGTCTCGATCATGCCAAGGGCCACACCAGAAATTTCGTTAGCCATCATCTACCTCTTCTTGAAAAAGCCGTCGGGCCCGTTACGGACCCGACGGCGTTCGACTACCGTGAGTTACGGCTTTTCCGGGAGGATGTTCTCCACCTCGGAATGGACGCGAGCAATGATGTGGGCAGCCACGAGGCCGTCACCGACACGCTCGCAGGAATCCGCACCGGCACGCACAGCGGCGTTGACGGCACCGGTTTCGCCACGGACCAGCACGGTCACGTAGCCACCACCCACGAACTGACGCCCGATCAGACGCACCTCGGAAGCCTTGGTCATTGCGTCCGCGGCTTCGATCGCCGGGACCAGACCGCGGGTCTCGATCATGCCGAGGGCCACACCAAAGTTTTCGCTAGCCATTACTCAACTCCTATCAAGCGTTACTGATGATTTACTTTTCAACCTGCTCGGGCAGGATGCTTTCCACTTCGGAATGCACACGGGCGATGATGTGCGCGGCCACCAGGCCGTCACCCACACGCTCGCAGGAATCCGCACCGGCACGCACAGCGGCGTTCACGGCACCGGTTTCGCCACGGACCAGCACGGTCACGTAGCCGCCACCAACGAACTGGCGACCGATCAGACGCACTTCGGAGGCCTTGGTCATTGCATCGGCCGCTTCAATCGCCGGTACCAGACCACGGGTCTCGATCATGCCCAGCGCCACACCAAAACGTTCAGTTGCCATTGTCTTCTCTCCTGGATTTACGGTTTTTTAAAACAAAAATGACGCTCACGCCGCCTTGCGGGAACCAGCAGAGCGCTGTGCATCGGTCTGGTCTTGTCCTGCCTCGTCCTTCGACCCTTCCGTCTTCTTACCACCATCGTCCCAGTGGTCGATGATGCCGCCGATCGTGAGATCGGTCTGGATAGTGTTGTCGTCCAGCGCAAGCCGCGCGGCTGACCCGCTGATGGTGAACACCCAGTTGCCCGGATGCGCCCCGACCGGATCCACGGCCACACTCAGCGCGCCCTTCTGGTCGACCAGCACGCGCAGCGAAATGGTGCTCAGCCCGTCGACGCGACGGGTCACCACCAGTTCATCCTGCACCTGCATGATTTCCATGGAGCTACTGCTCCTCCCAGTAATCGATGATCCCGACGATCGTCGCGTCACTGGGGTAGGACTTGTCACCGGCCGCTTCACGCGCCGCCGAGCTGCCCACCACGATGACCCAGTCCCCGGGCACGCAGCCGACCGCATCGACCGCCACGGTGCGCGGCCCGCCCGCCTTTTCCTGAACCACCAGCAACGGCCGGTGCCCCAGATCGCGGATGCGGTTGGTCGAAACCAGCGTCTTCTCAACCTTGCAGATCTTCATTCCCGTTCCCGTGTGCGTCAGGCGGCCAGTGGTTCCAGACGGCTACCGCTGCGTTTGTCGCGGATCACCATGTGGCAGCCGATCAGGCCCTTTTCAGCCAGGTCGCGATAGCGATCCATGATCGTGTTGCGAATCCGGCGACAACGCGCCTCGACCCGCTCCCGCGATCCCGGCACCTTGCGGTCGTAGCGATAATGCACCACGACCGGAACCGGCAGGCCGCGCTCGACATTCAGCTTCCGAAAAATCTTGTTCACGCCGACATCCATCCCCTCGGCGCCCTCTTCCATCGTCTCCAGGTGGGCGAAGTACGCGAAGTTGCGAACCTGCATCTCCTCGATCTCCTGGCCCACGATGATCACGCGCTCGCGGTGGCCGACATCGGCGTAGTGGCCGCCGTGATAGCGCGCCACATAATCCAGCTGCGAAATGTTGCTCAACAGCAGCCGCGATATCAGTCGCAGCATCCCTTCATGCGGCGCGCCGTTACCGCGTCCCCAGCCCTGCTGGTGAATCGCATCCTGGATCGCCTGATACACCCGCAGCGATGCGGTCTGTTCGTCCAGCCCCTGGGTCGCTCGGTACAGCTCCGCGCTTTCCACGAAGCGGTACAGGCTCATGCGCGTATCCGCATCCGGGATGTGAATCTTGATCGCATCCGTATCGGTATCCACCCCGATCAGCAGCGTGTCGACCGAGGCCCCACAGCAGTAGGTGTTCTCGATGGCCTGACGAAACGCGCGCAGCTGGTGCAAGGCACCGTCCGCCGCATCGCGCTCGCTGTTGCCGTGCGCCGCGCAGCCCTGGTGCAACGGATCCGCGCCACTGTAGTGGTACGCCGCAATCTTCAGATAGCGACTGGGGACATCGGCCGTGGTCGGCCGGCCCTCACGAAAGCGCAGCAGTTCGCGCTTGGTCCAGTGACGCACATCTTCCTCGATGTCGAACTGCGCCCCGGCGTAGCTCTTCACCCGTACCGCGAGATCGGGCAGGCGCAGGATGAAGCGCCGCAGGCCCAGCAGGCGCCCGTCCGAGCAGGGCGAGATGTCCACTTCGTGGAAGTCGCAGTCGAGGAAATACGCAATCGCGCTATCCGCTTCGGCCACCAGGTCATCCCGTCCCGCCCAGTATTCGTTGACCACCTGATCGAACAGCTCGAACGTCCCGTGCAGATACAGTTCGCGCGTATCCAGATCGTTGATCCAGGCATCCTCCAGCGCCTTCTGCGGCAGCTGGTACCCCAGGCGCTCCTCGACGATCGCCTGCGCCCGCGCCTCGAAGTCGCGCTCGTGCTGCAGCGCATGCACTTCCTTGAGCACCGGAACCAGCTGCGCAAAGCGCTCGCGGAACCCCTGCTCGAAGGCGTGCAGCCGTTCGTTCATCGGGACATCCGCCAACGCATGCCCCGCGGTCAGTTCACGCGTCATGTCCGGAGACGACGAGCCGCAGGCCGGCACCGCGGACACCGGGCCCGCAGTGCTCGGCGCCGCTGCGCGCGCAGCCGCAATCCGGGACTTCGCGAAGCGCGAGCCCATGGAGCTGTTTTTGCGGCGACCACGCACCATGACGTTCTTCAGAGTCCTCGCCTGTCCTTAACCGCGCGCCCCGCCGGACAGCGTCACCAGAGAACCGGCGTCGCTGTTCCCGGAGGAACCCGTGATCCTGCTCGGGGGCACTTCCTTGCGCTCGAGTTCCCGATTGATATACGCGCTGCGGCCTTCACCACGCGGATTGCCCTTCTGCGTCTGGTTTCGGCGCGTCGAGAGGCCCTCGGTCCCGGTCACGTGGTCACCGCGCCCCCAGTCGTCGCCGGTAATGGAGACGCCATTGCTGCTGCCATTCACGGTCACCCGGTTGGCGCCGACCTTCTCGCCTTCTTCCACCGGCTCGACGGCCGCTGCTTGCTTGCTGGCGCCATACCGGAACTCTTCGGTGCCGGACACCAGACCCATCGCCTTGTTGATGGAACCGGTCACGCTCCCGCTACTGCCGTAGGCAGTCCCCGTCACGCGCTCCCGACGCTCTGCGGCGACCCGCGCCGGGGTCTCCACGCTGAAGCCGGCGTTGGGCATCGGGCGAGAAGCGGCTTGCGCCACTGGCTGGGCCGGCGCGGCCTGCATGCCCATCCCTTCCGGGCGCAGACGCGGATGGAGACTGCTCGCGGCACTGGCGCAGCTCTTGGCAAATTCGTTTCCGCCCACATACGGGGAACCGGAAACGTCCTGACAGGCGCCCCGTTCGGTACCGGTCACGCGCTTGTCGTAACCCGGCTGGCTCCCGGACACCGAATGCCCCGGCGTGGAATGACGTTCGGCCACCCGCGTACCGGCCGCACTCGAATCCTGCGTGTCGCAGAACTGGTCGTACTGATCCGGACCGATATAGGCCGTGCCGCTCACCGGCTTGCAGGCACCATATTCGTCACCGGTGACGCGCGAGGAACGCCCGATCGCCGAGCCGGACACAATTTGCTGATTCCAGGTACGACCCACAGTCACTTTCTCCGGGCTGGCTTCCGGGCGATGACCGCCACAAAAGGCGTCATAGTGCTCGGAGCCGGCATATTCCGTGCCGGTGATCGGCTTGCAACCACCATATTCGTCACCCGTCACGTGGATCGAATGATCCACCTGGGTACCGGAAACCTCGCGGCCCCGCAGCGTGTGCATTACGCCCACCTTGGGGACGCCCCCGGCATCCGGCCGCTCGCACAGATCGCCGAAGTCGGACTTGTTGTAATACGGCGTACCGGTCAGGGAGGCACAGGACCCGCGCTCGTCACCGGTTACATGCCGGCTACGCCCCACGGCCACACCGGTCACGCTCTGGTCTTCCATGGTGTGCGACTCCTGAACCTTGGCCGCAGCGGGTTCCGGGCGGGTGCCGCAAAAGCCCTGGAACTGCTCGGTGCCGAGATATTCGGTTCCGGTCACCGGTTTGCAGCTGCCATATTCGTTGCCGGTTACGTTCACGGAGCGTCCGACTTCGGACCCGGTCAGTTCACGACCGCGAAGCGTATGCATCACGCCAACCTTGGCCGGCGCCCCGTTCGACTTTCCCGTGTTGCAGGGAACCTCGCTGTTCGCGGTGTTCAGGTATTCGGTACCGGTCACATCGCGGCAGGCGCCGGCTTCGTCGCCGGTCACGCTCGGGCTGCGCCCGACCGAAGTGCCGGACACGCCTTCACCGTGACGGGTGACCATCACGCTTGTGCGGGCCGGACCGGCCTGCGGACGCGTGCCGCAGAAGCCTTCGTATTGTTCGGTACTGAGATATTCGGTGCCGGTGATCGTCTCGCAGGACCCACGCTCGTCGCCGGTCACACGGTTCGACCGCCCAACTTCGGTGCCACTGACCGACTGACCGTGCGCGGTGTGCGACGTGCCAACCTTCGGCGGATTGCCGGCCGGGCGCGCACCACAGTACCGCTCGTAGTGCTCCACCCCGAGGTATTCGGTGCCGGTGATCGAAGAGCAGCTGCCCGCCTCCGTGCCGGTGACGCCCGAGGTACGCTCGACCTGCGTGCCACTTACATGGCTGCCGGCCAGCGTGGTGCCCTCTTCAACCTTCGGCGGCGCATCGCCCTCGACAGGGCGCGGCCGGCCACAGGGACGCCCCGGCTCGGCCGAGCCACGGCCCAGCTTGCACAGTTCTTCACGGCGCTGCCGAGCGACTTCGCGGGCGGACATCCCTTGGCGCTTGGCGGCCTTCCAGGCGCCTTCCTGCGGCATGGTGCCGCGAGCCTGACCGCCGTTAAAACGCCGACGCTGGGCCTTCTTGCCGGTCTGCGCCATGGCATCCCGGCGCGCCATGCAGATCGCGCGAACCTCCGAGATCATCGGATGCGGGCCAGCGGCCTCACCCCCGGATTCGACCTTGTCGCACAGCTGGTCCAGGCCGCTTTCGAACATCGCGGCGTCGCGGCTCGGGGCGGTGTTGACCGACGCATCGCGCTCTGCCTTCTCGCCCTTGCAGCCGCAACCACAGTCCTTCTTGGATTCCTGGGCGGGCGCAGCCACCGGCTCCGATCCCTTGATGCGATCCCCACGGCGCGGTTCCGGCGCAACGGCCTTCTTGCCTTCCGTGGAGAGCGCCTGACGTCGCAGGCGGCAGATCTCGCGACCGCTCATGTTCGAGCAGTCGACCTCGACGTTCTGCGACTGGGCCAGGGCTTCCAGCTGGCGCGAACGCTCGGCGCCGGCGGGGGCCATGCCACCCGCGGCCTGGGCACGCGTATTGGTTCGGCCCACAGCCTTCTTGCCCTGGCGCGCCATCTTCTGGCGCCGCTCAAGGGCGGCCTGGCGCCCATTCGAGACGCCCGTGTGCGCGCCCGGTTCCGGGCGGCGCTCGGGCGTGGTGTCGCGGGTCTCGACGGAGACCTGCGACGAGGATTCACTGGAGTGCATCTCCGGCTCCCGCGCCTGGGGTGCCGGGGCAGGGTCCGCCTTCGCCTGGCGCGCATCTCGCGCAGCCCCAGCGGAGCGGCTGCTCCCTTTGGTTTGGTCGGTCGACTTCACGGCAGCCTTGCCATTGCGAGACATGGCTTTGCGCCGTTCCAGGGCACGTTCACGCCCCGAGAGACCTTCAGACGCAGATGTCGGATTACTCATGGCACTTCCTTACAGTTGGCGGCAGCAACGGTAAATAACGCTTTACTGAACTGCCGGGCCCGAAGGCGGACCCGGCAGGTACGGGCCCTAATTAGCGACCGCGATCGACCACGAAGGCCGTGCCCTGGCTCTGGGCATAGTTATCGTAGGCGAGGAAGCGAACCATCATGCCTGGGTTGGCACGGCGGCACTGCTCGATCTCGCTCAGCACGGCCTCGACGGACTGCTCGCCGAACATCGGGAGCTTCCACATGTACCAGTAGTTGGACATGGCGTGTTCTTTTTCGCTGTACTCGACCGCCGGGTTCCAGCCCTGGGCAATCGTGTACTCGATCTGACGGCGAACCTGATCGGCGTTCATCTCGGGCAGGTAAGAGAAGGTCTCGTACTTCTGCACCGGCTTGAAGTTCTGAATATCGGACATGTCGTTAATCCTATGCGCTTGTTCTCTGAAGGTGCGGGCAGCCACTCAGGCCGCCCGCACACGGACGATCACTTGTGTTGGACGTCCAGCTTGTCGGTGGTGTCGAACTCGAACTTGATTTCCTTCCACGTTTCCATGGCGATCTTCAGTTCGGGACTGTGCTGGGCGGCCTGGGTCAGGATCTCCTTGCCTTCCTTCTCGATCTCGCGACCCTCGTTGCGCGCCTGGACGCAGGCCTCGACGGCCACGCGGTTGGCGGTCGCGCCCGGAGCATTGCCCCACGGGTGGCCCAGGGTGCCGCCACCGAACTGCAGCACGGAGTCGTCACCGAAGATCGCGACCAGGGCCGGCATGTGCCAGACGTGGATACCACCGGAGGCCACGGCGAACACACCCGGCATGGAACCCCAGTCCTGATCGAAGAAGATGCCGCGCGAGCGGTCTTCCGGGATGAAGGATTCACGCAGCAGGTCAATCCAGCCGAGCGTCGCCGCGCGGTCGCCTTCCAGCTTGCCGACCACGGTGCCGGTGTGGAGGTGGTCGCCACCGGACAGGCGCAGGATCTTGGCGAGCACACGGAAGTGGATACCGTGCTTCGGATGACGGTCGATGACCGCATGCATGGCACGGTGAATGTGCAGCAGCATGCCGTTGTCGCGGCACCAGTTGGCCAGGCCCGTGTTGGCACAGAAACCGCCGGTGATGTAGTCGTGCATGATGATCGGCGCGCCAATTTCCTTGGCGTACTCGGCACGCTTGTACATCTCTTCCGGGGTCGGCGCGGTGACGTTCAGGTAGTGACCCTTGCGCTCGCCGGTTTCTGCTTCGGCCTTTTCGGTCGCTTCCTGGACGAAATCGAAGCGGTCACGCCAGCGCATGAACGGCTGGGAGTTGATGTTCTCGTCGTCCTTGGTGAAGTCGAGACCGCCACGCAGGCACTCGTACACGGCACGGCCGTAGTTCTTCGCGGACAGACCCAGCTTCGGCTTGATGGTGCAACCCAGCATCGGGCGGCCGTACTTGTTCAGGCGATCACGCTCGACCTGGATACCCATGGGCGGACCACCACAGGTCTTCACGTAGGCGATCGGGAAGCGCACGTCTTCCAGGCGCAGCATGCGTATGGCCTTGAAGCCGAACACGTTACCGACCAGGGAGGTGAACACGTTCACCATGGAGCCTTCTTCGAACAGGTCGATCGGGTAGGCGATGAACGCGTAGAAGGACTCGTCGTCACCCGGGACGTCCTCGATCATGTACGCCCGACCCTTGTAGTAATCCATGTCGGTCAGGAGGTCGGTCCACACCGTGGTCCAGGTACCGGTGGAGGACTCGGCTGCCACAGCGGCGGCAGCTTCTTCGCGGTCGATACCGGGCTGCGGGGTAATCTTGAAACACGCCAGCAGGTCAGTATCCAGCGGCGTGTATTCGGGCATCCAGTATGTTTCGCGGTAATCCTTGACGCCCGCGGAGTACTTCTTGGCGGCAGACATGTGGCCTTCTCCTACGCGTTGGTTAATCGTGATGGTCGCCTAGATTAGGGAGGGCAATCACTAATAACAAATAAATAATCTAGATGCGACCGATAGACAATCGTTTATATAAAAGCCGGACAGCGGGAGGGCCACTGACCGGCAGGGGTTCGGGTTCGCAATGGTGCAGCCAGGCATCGAAACACCGACCGCGACGGATTGCGGAGGTCGATTGTAGTCGAAGACCGTAGCCTGTGCATGCCTTTGGCGCGACCCGCCGCACAGGGCCTGTGACGGGCCGCTGGGAACGCCCCGTCACACAGCCCACGACCCCGGGTATCAGGACGTGGCGGCAGTGGCGGGCGCTCCGTCACCGGCGGCATGGTGATCCCGCGCTAGGTAGAGGTAGATGGCGGGCACCACGAACAGGGTGAACAGGGTCCCGATCGCCATGCCGCTCGCGATCACCAGGCCCATCGCGAAACGCGAGCCGGCGCCGGCCCCGGCGGCCATCAGCAAGGGCACCATCGCCACCACGGTCGCGGTGGTGGTCATCAGGATCGGCCGCAGGCGCAGGGCCGACGCCTCCTCGATCGCCTCGCGCAGCGTCCGCCCCTGGCGCTGCAGCTGGTTGGCGAACTCCACGATCAGGATGCCGTGCTTGGCAATCAGGCCGATCAGGGTCAGCAGGCCCACCTGGGTATAGATATTCAGCGAAGTCACCCCAAGGCTGATGAAGATCAGTGCCCCGGCGATCGACATCGGCACCGTGGTCAGAATGATCAACGGGTCGCGGAAGGACTCGAACTGAGCAGCCAGGACCAGGAAGATCACCAACAGGGCAAAGAAGAAGGTGACCACCAGCTCACTGCCCTCGGCCTTCAGCTGACGCGACTGTCCGGCATAGTCGACACTGACATCCGGGGGGAGCACGTCGGCGGCAATCTCGTCGACGATGTCCAGCGCCTCGCCCAGGGTCACCCCCGGCCGCGGCACGCCCGACAGGGTCACGGCATTGAGCTGCTGGAAGCGCTTGAGCGAGCGCGGGGTCACCGTTTCTTCCAGTGTCACGATGCTGGATAACGGGATCGGCTCGCCGTCACGGGTACGCGTGAACAACTCTTCCAGCTGCTCCGGATTCAGGCGCTCGCTGCGCTGCACCTGAGGAATCACGCGATAGCTGCGGTTCTCCATCGCGAAGCGCCCGGCAAACCCGCCAGACAGCATGGTCGCCAGATCGGCATTGAGCGTGGCCATGTCGATCCCGAGCTGGGCGGCGCGTTCGCGGTCGATCTTGAGATCCACCTGCGGCTGATCGAAGTCGAGATCGGAGTCCATGAAGATGAAGCGCCCGGTCGCCATCGCCCGCTGCATGATCTCGCTGGCGAACTGCTCCAGCTCCTCGAACGAACCGGTGGAGCCAAGGACCACACTCACCGGTGCACCGTCGCCCGGGGTGGGCAGCTGGGGCGGCTGGATCGCGAACACCTCCAGCGCCGGGATGCGGTCCAGGCGTGGCTGCAGCTCCTCCTGCAGGATGGTCTCGGTATCCCGATCACGCTGATCCCAGGGTGCGAGGACGAAACCGCCCAGGGCCTGGTTGCCGGCACCGGCGATGCCCGGGCCGCCGCCAAAACCGTTCACGATAAAGATGTTATCGAGCTCTGGGATTTCGTCGAAGAAGCGGTCGGTCAACTCGGTGTTGCGTTCCAGCCAGTCCAGGCCCATGTAGGCGTCACCCTCCATGATGGAGAACGCGAAGCCCTGGTCCTCCGGCGGCTCCAGCTCGGTCTGCGAGGTGACGAACAGGAAGTAGCAGGACACCAGCACGATGGCACCGAACACCGCGATGGTGAAGCGGTCATTCAGCGCCCCATGCAGGCGCCGACGATAGCGTTGCTGGAGGGAGTCGAAGCGTGCATCCAGCCAGCCTTCGATGCGTCCGCGCTTCTCGGTGGCGCCATCGCGCAGGATCTTCGAGCACATCATCGGCGACAACGTGATCGCGACAATCCCCGAGATCACGACGGTCGCCGCCAGGGTGAACGCGAACTCGATGAAGAGCGTCCCGGTCAGCCCGCCGATGAAGCCCAGCGGCAGGAACACCGCCACCAGGGTGGTCGACATCGCCACGATCGGCCAGGCGAGTTCGCGCGCCCCCTGGATCGCCGCGTCCATGCGCGACATCCCCTCCTCGATATGGCGGGAGATGTTCTCCAGCATGATGATCGCGTCATCCACCACGATGCCGATCGCCAGCACCATCGCCAGCAGGGTCAGCAGGTTCAGCGAGAACCCCATCAGCAGCATCAGCATGAAGGTGCCCACCAGCGACAGCGGCACCGCCACGGCCGGGATGATCACGCTACGCAGCGAGCCGAGGAACAGGTAGATCACCACCAGCACGATCCCCAGCGCCAGGCCGATGGTCACCAGCACCTCGTCGATCGCACTCTGGATGTAATCCGTGGAGTCGTAGACGATCTCGCCCTCCAGCCCCGAGGGCAGGCGCGGCAGGATGCGCTCGTCGAATACGCCGCGGACCTCGGCGATCACGTCCAGGGCGTTGGCATCCGGCGCCATCTCGATACCGACGAAGGTGGCCGCCTCGCCATTGAAGCGCACCGAGGTGTCGTAGCTCTCCGAGCCCAGCTCCACCTCGGCCACGTCGCCCAGGCGCACCAGGTCGCCGCCGGTCTCGAACAGGATCAGCTGCTCGAACTCCTCCGGACGACTCAGATCGGTATCCGCCGTCAGGTCCAGCCCAACCATGGAACCCCGCGTCTGGCCCACGGCGGACAGCACATTGTTGCGCTCCAGGGCCTCGCGCACGTCGCGCCCAGTCACACCAAAGGCGGCCATGCGATCGGCATCCAGCCAGGCGCGCATCGCAAAGCTCTGGGCACCCAGGATCTCGGCACGCTGCACGCCGTTGATGGTCGCCAGTTCCGGCTGCACCTCGCGGATCAGGTAATCGGTGGTCTGGTTGTTGGACAACCGTTCGGAGTAGAACGACATGTACATTGCGGCCACGTCCTGCCCCACGGACAGATCCACCACCGAGTCCTCGGCCTCCGCCGGCAGGTCGCTGCGAATCTTGTCCACCTGGGCGGCGATCTGCGTCAGGGCCACGTTGGGGTCGTAGTCCAGCTCCAGATGGGCCTCGACGATGCTAATCCCCGCGCGGCTGGTGGAGACGAGGTAATCGATCCCCTCGGCCTCGGCCACCTCGCGCTCCATCGGCGTGGTGATGAAGCCCTGCACCAGATCGGCATCCGCGCCGATATACGCGGTGCTGACGGTCACCACCGCGTTCTGCACCTCGGGGAACTGGCGCACGTTCAGGTCAAATACCGCGCGCACCCCGAACAACAGGATGAACAGACTCACCACCGTGGCGAGCACCGGCTTCTGGATGAAGATATCGGTAAAGCGCATGCCAGCGACCCCGCTCTAGCGGTTCGCCGGGCGCGGGTCGCGCTCGGCGTCGGGCTGGGCATCCTCGGTGATCTCGACCGGGGAGTCGTTTTGCAGCTTGAGCAGGCCACTGGCCGCGATACGCTCACCCGGCTCCAGCCCGTCAAGGACCTGCACCAGATCACCGCGGCGCGCGCCGGTCTCGATCAGGCGTTGTTCCACCCGCAGCTGGCCTTCGTCATCCTCCGCGATCACGAATACCGATTGCCCCCAGGGCGCAAAGCGGATCGCGGTCTGCGGCGCGACCACCGCCTCCTCGGACTCCCCGCGATCCAGCGTCACCCGGGCGAATTGCCCCGCACGCAGGCGACCCTGTTCGTTTTCCAGCAGGGCCTGCACGCGGAACATGCGCGAGGCCGCGCGGACCCGCGGCTCGATGGCCGTGACCTCGCCGGTGAACTCTTCGCCAAAGGCATCCACCTCCACACGGACGTCCTGACCCAGGGCGATCTCGCCCAGGCGGCGCTCCGGCAGGGTGAAATTCACATACAGCGGCTGCAACGCCTCCAGCACCACGATCGGATCCCCGGGCCCGACGAACTGCCCGACGCTCACCTCGCGGATACCCAGCTCGCCAGCGAACGGCGCGCGCAGGCTCTTCTGCCGGATGCGCGCCTCCTGCGCCCTCACCGAGGCCTGGGCCTGCTCGGCCTCGGCGACCCGGCGCTGAAATTCCGAATCCGAGATGTCGTTGCGCTCGATCAGGCCCCTGGCGCGCTCCAGCTCGCGGCGCGCCAGGCGCTCGCCGGCCCGCAAGTTTTCGAGCTCGGCCTCGTCCAGGGTGGTATCCAGGTCCACCAGCGGATCGCCGGCCTCGACCCGCGCCCCGTTCTCGAAGTGAATCGCCTGGACAATGCCCTGCGCCTCGAAGCTCAGGGTCGCGCCCTGCACCGCCTCCAAGCTGCCAATGGCGCGGACCTGCGGGGTCCAGGAGTCGGTCGACACCTCTGCGGCGTTGATGGTCACCACGGGCTCCGGCATATCTTCGAAGTACTCTGCGATCTGCTGATCGACAAAGGCCTTGAAGCCGAAAATACCGCCGAGCACGATGGCCACCGCCACCAGCATGAGGATAAAACGCTTCATCAGGGTCTCCTGGAGACACCGGCGGGGGCATTCCCACCGGCATCATGAAATGAGTTCAACAGACTCGCCCGTCGCCGGACTCTAAACAGCGCCCGGGTCGCAGAGACCTGCATCGCGCAGGGCGGCACGCACGCGCGCCGTCTCCGCCCGAACCACCGTGGGCTCGTCCGGATCCAGCCGCGGCTCCCAGCGCCAGCCGGTCATCAGGGCATGGAAATGCCGGATGAGGTGGTCATAGGGCCGATGGATGTCGTAGGCATCCAGCAACCCCTGCGCATTGGCAAGGCTCTGCATCCCCACGTTCAGCGCCCAGGGGCCCAGCCCCATCTCGTCTTCGGAGATCTCGCGGGCCGGCGGCAGGTCGCCGCGGTCACGCGCCTCGGCCACCACCGCATGCACCGCCTCGCTGATCGGCTTCCCGGCCTCCAGCAATGCCATGCGGCGCGGAGCCGACACATTCGCCCAGACCACCTCGGTCACCAGGTACTGGGTCAGGCGATAGTAGTCGGGGTTTTGCGCGGCAAAATCGATGTCGGTCAGCACGATCGCCAGCATGCGCGAGCGCGTGCCCAGGGAGAGCTCGGGGATGGCCCGGAAAAGCGCCGCCCGCTGCAGCGTGGTGCGTGCCGCGACCGCCGCCAGCAGGTCCTCTTTCGACTCGAAGTGCTGGTACAGCGTACCGGTCGCATACTCGCAGTCCGCCGCCAGCTTCGACATCTGCAGGGCCAGCAGGCCGTCCTCGCGGATGCGCTCGTGCGCCCGCTCGATGAACAGCGCCTCGCGCGTCTCGCGCTCGCGGCGTTTGCGATCCCCGGTAGTCATGGCGCTCAGCATATCGAACCCACTACGTTTTTTGAACCCGATTCGAGTTAGGTCCCGAAAAAGGCCGGGGACAGCATGCCCCGGCCCCCGGTTCGCGTATTCAGCCCGTCTCGCGCAACAGCCGCACGATCGCGTCGGCGACACTCTTGCTGGACTGCGGGTTTTGCCCGGTCACCAGCTTGCCGTCCACCACCACGTGATCGGCCCAGTCGTCGGCGGTATCCACCTCGCCGCCGAGCTCCTGCAGCTTGTCCTGCAGCAGGAACGGCATCGCGGTGTCCAGCTGGACCGCCTTCTCCTCGCTGTTGGTGAAGGCCGCCACCTTGCGCCCCTTCACCGCGGAACTGCCATCCGCCAGCATCGCACCGACCAGACAGGCCGGCCCGTGACAGACCGCGCCAACCACCTTGTCGTTGTCCATGAATTCCGCGACCAAGCGCTGGACATGCGGATTGTCCGGCAGGTCGAACATGGTGCCGTGGCCGCCGGGGAAAAAGATCGCGGCATAGGCGCCGTGGTTCGTGTGCTCATTCAGCGCGATGGTGTCATCCAGGGCCTCCTGAGCGGCCACCGCCGCGGAGCCCGCATGACTGGCCTCCAGGCTTTTCGGATCAAGCGGCACGGGGCCGCCCTTCGGACTGGCCACCTTGACCTCGAATCCCGCCTTGCGGAAGCGATCATAAGGCTCGGCGAACTCGTCGAACCATACGCCCGTCGCCTGGCCTGGAGCGATCTCGCCGTGACTGGTTACTACCATCAGAATCGTCTGGCTCATCCCTTGTCTCCTGGCATCCATGTCTCCGGTGGACTCGCCGGCCGGCTACAGGTTCCTGGTGTGCAAGGCCTGGGTGAACGAGCAGCGAGTCAGACGGCGAACAACAGACGCGGAAGGATCAAGCAAACGAGAAAGCCGACGGACCGCGCGGCCGGATAGCCGCGGGCTGGGAATCAGACACGGTAGTAGTCGCGATACCACTCGACGAAGCGGGCGATGCCGTCTTCCACCGCGGTCGCGGGGGCATAGCCCACGTCCTGACGCAGGGCCTCGACATCCGCATAGGTGTCCGGGACATCCCCCGGCTGCAACGGCAGGAGGTTCTTCTCGGCCTTCTTGCCCAGGCAGTCCTCGAGCACCTCGATGTAGCGCATCAGCTCCACCGGCTCGTGGTTGCCGATGTTGTAGAGCCGGTAGGGGGCTGCGCTGGTGGCCGAGTCGGGCTCGGCCCCGTTCCAGTCGGGGTTGCGCGGGGCCACGTGATCCAGGGTGCGGATCACGCCCTCAACGATGTCGTCGATATAGGTGAAGTCGCGCCGGTGGTGGCCGTAGTTGAAGACGTCGATCGGCTCGCCTGCCAGGATCTTCTTGGTGAACATGAACAGCGCCATGTCCGGGCGGCCCCAGGGGCCGTAGACGGTGAAGAAGCGCAGTCCGGTCACCGGCAGGTCGTAGAGATTACTGTAGGTATGCGCCATCAGCTCGTTGGCCTTCTTGCTGGCGGCGTACAGGCTCAGCGGGTGATCGACGTTGTCGTGCACCGAGAACGGCATGGTGGTGTTGGCGCCGTAGACCGAGCTGGAGCTGGCATAGACCAGGTGCTCGACGCCGTTATGGCGGCAGCCCTCCAGGATGTTGCCGAAACCGACCAGGTTGGTGTCGACATAGGCCGCCGGGTTCTCCAGCGAATAGCGCACGCCGGCCTGGGCCGCCAGGTTCACCACCCGCTCCGGGCGGTGTTCGCGGAACACCCGCTCCATCGCGGCGCGATCGGCGATGTCCTCGCGCACCTCGGTGAAGTTCGGGTGGTCCTGGGTGCGCGCCAGGCGCGCCTCCTTCAGCGAGACGTCGTAGTAGTCGTTTAGATTGTCGACGCCGACCACCTGGTCGCCACGCTCCAGCAGGCGCAGGCTCAGGGCGCTGCCGATGAAACCGGCCGAGCCGGTCACAAGAACTTTCATCGCGTTAGTCCTGGTCGTCCGGCAGGGTAATGTTCAGCTCGAGGACCTCGCAGTCCCCTTCGCGGTCCACGTTCATCTGCACGGCCTCGTCGTCCACCTGAACGTATTTGCGGATCACCTGCAGCAGCTCCTGCTGCATGGCCGGGAGGTAGTCGGGCCCGGAGCGCGCCGCACGCTCGCGCGCCACGATGATCTGCAGACGCTCCTTGGCAACGCTCGCGCTCTTCTGCCGCGGCTGACGGAAGTAATCGAAAATCCCCATGATCAACCCTTGAACAGGCGCCCGAAGAAGCCCTTCTTCGGCACATCGACAAAGCGCAGCGGGCGTTCCTCGCCCAGGAACCGGTCCACCGCGTCCTGGTAGGCCTGCCCGGCGTCGGATTCCTCGTCCAGCACCACCGGCTGTCCGGCGTTCGAGGCATTCAGCACCGCCTGGGATTCCGGGATCACGCCCAGGAGTTCGATCGCCAGGATCTCGCCGACGTCCTCGATGCTCAGCATCTCGCCGCGTTCGGCGCGCTCGGCGGAGTAACGCGTCAGCAGCAGCTTGCCCTCGATCGGCTCACCGCCTTGCTCCACCTTGCGCGTCTTGCTCGCCAGGATGCCGAGGATGCGGTCGGAGTCGCGCACCGAGGAAACCTCGGGGTTGGTCACCACGATCGCCTCGTCGGCAAAGTAGGCGGCCATTAGTGCGCCGCGCTCGATCCCGGCCGGGCTGTCGCAGACGATAAAGTCAAAGTCATCGGACAACTCGTTCAGCACGCGCTCCACGCCATCCTGGCTCAGGGCGTCCTTGTCGCGGGTCTGCGAGGCGGGAAGGATGTAGAGGTTGTCCACACGCTTGTCGCGGATCAGGGCCTGCTTCAGGTTCGCATCGCCGTTGATCACGTTGACGAAGTCGTACACCACGCGCCGCTCGCAGCCCATGATCAGGTCGAGGTTGCGCAGACCGACGTCGAAATCGATCACGACGGTCTTGTGACCGCGCTGGGCCAGGCCAGTGGCAATCGCGGCCGAGGTGGTGGTCTTGCCCACCCCGCCCTTGCCGGAGGTAATCACTACGATACGTGCCATGTTGGCGGTAGCTCCTTGTCGTCTTGCACGCGCCCGGCCTTCCCGGGGCGTGCGGACGGGTTCCTGTCATTCGTGACCGGCAGGTGGCCGGTCAGATCTCCGCGATCTTGAGGCTTTCGTCGTCCAGTGTCACCAGCCGATTCTCGCCGCGTTCTGCTTCCGTGATGTCTTCGGCGATCCGGTAGTGTCCGGCAATGGACAACAGCTCGGCGTCCAGGCGCCGACAAAAGATACGCGCGGTCACCAGACCGCGCACCCCGGCCAGCGCACGCCCACGTAACGGACCCAGCACATGGATATGCCCGTCCGCCAGCAGTTCGGCGCCCGGCGAGACTGCGCCGGTCACGATCAGGTCGCCCCCACGGGCGTAGATCTGCTGCCCAGAACGCACCGGTTGATCGACGATGCGAGTCGCGCTGTGGACCGCCGCGACGGCGGCCGGCGGGCGTGCCTGCTCGGGCTCGACGGCCTTGTCCTGCACCGGGGGCTCGTCTTCCAGTGGCACCTCGCCGGAGGGTGCGCCGCCACGCCCGCCCAGTTGCAGCACCGGCAGGACGTCGAACAGTTCGGCATAGCTCTGCAGGCGCTCGGCGGCGGCACCTGCCTGCAGGCCGATCAGCTTAAAGCCCTCGGCGCGCACGCGCTCGATGGTTGCCTGCAGGTCCGACTCCGGGCTCTCGGCCACTGCCTCCAGATCGAGCACGATGGGCATGTCGCGCATCAGATCCGGAGCCTGGTCGCGCCGCGCGGCCAGCACCTCGCCCAGAACCTGCGGATCGGTCTGGTACACGCGCAGCACCGAGACCAGCATCATGCGGCCTTTCAATTCAATGGCCTGGACAGAACTCGGGGACGCGCTCATCGGATCGGCTGGCTCGCTGGCGGTGACGTGCACAAAACAGGGGCGGCGTCCGGCATCTGGAGCGCCGGACAGGACGTGCGCTTTATAGCGCGGACAGGGAAAGCGCAGCAAGGGTGCGGGATCACTCCCGCCGCCGCATCAGCTGCGCGGCGGGCCCGGGATCAGCGTGTTGGTGCGGCGCACGTAGTCGGCATAACCGGGGCGGGATTCATGCAGACGACTTTCCAGCAACGTGACGCCGGACACACGCAGGATCAGCAGGATCATCAGCACCGCCGAGGGCACGGCCCACCAGCCGCCCGCAGCCAGGGCCAGCAGGCCGAACCCGACCCAGACCACAATCTCGCCAAAATAGTTGGGATGACGGCTGTAGCGCCACAGGCCGCGATCCATCACCTGCCCGCGATTGCCCGGATCGGCGCGAAAACGTGCCATCTGCGCATCCGCCAGCGTCTCGAAAAAAAGCCCCACCGCCCAGAACAGCAACCCGGCGACGGCCAGCGGCCACCACACCGCCTCGACCCGCACCACGGCCAGCATGGGCAGGCCGATCACCGCCACCAGTGCGCCCTGCAGCCAGAAGATCGTGACCAGACTGCGCGCGGCAAAGGCACCCTCGCTTCGGCCCGCACGCATGTCCGTGTAACGCCCGTCCTCGCCGTGGTCCCAATTGCGCCAGGTAATAAAGGCGGACAGCCGCAGCCCCCACAACAGCACCGGGATCACGATCCACAGCCCCAGCACGGGCCACCCGGCCAGCCCCCACCACACCAGCGTGACCAGGACGAAACCCAGACCCCAGTAGCGGTCCACCAGGCTCGCGTCGCGTCGCAACACGCTCGCCGCCCAGACCCCCGTCATCAGGGCCAGCGCTGCGCCGAACCCGACCAGGAACATCACCCAACCGGCCATCCGCTAGGCCTCGGGCCGGCGAAACAGGATATGCGACACGAACCACTCGTTCCCGCCGCGATAATCGAACAACTCGGCGCAGGCCATGTAGAACATGCGCCAGCGCTGGAACCACAGCGCGGCATCCTGCGCGCCGTAGGTCTGTTCGAACAATGGCATCAGCTCGTCCCGCGCGGCGTCCTGGCGCGCCAGCCAGGCGTTCAGGGTGCGCGCGTAGTGGTGGCCGTTCACTCGCCACTGGCGCACCACGCGCAGATCCTCCTGAAAATGCCGCGCCAGATCATCCGATGGCATCAACCCGTCGCGGAAGAAGTACTGCCCCATCCAGTCGTGTTCGCCCTCGCTCTCGAAGAAGTAGGCGAACTCGCGATGGGCGAAGACATGCATGAACAACTGCCCGCCCGGACGCAGCCAGGTCGCCACGCGCCGCAGCAGCTCGGGCCAGTTGCGCATGTGCTCGAACATCTCCACCGAGACCACCCGGTCGAACCCGGTCTGGTCCGGGGCAAAGGTGTTCATGTCTGCGGTGACGATCGTGAGGTTCTCCAGGCCGCGCGCGTCCCGGCGGGCCTCGATCGAGGCTCTCTGAGTCGCCGAGTTGGACACCGAGACGATGCGCGACTTCGGGTATTGCTCCGCCATCCAGAGCGACAGCGAACCCCAGCCACAGCCCAGCTCCAGGACCTGCTGCCCATTCTCGAGGCCTGCTCGTTCGCAGGTCAGCTGCAGCATGGCCGCCTCCGCCCCGCGCAGGTCATCCACGCCCTCCGGCCACCAGGCGCAGGAGTATTTCAACCACGGCCCGAGGCAACGCTCGAAATATTCGGTCGGCACCTCGTAGTGCTGCTCGTTCGCCACCTCGGTGGACAACGCCACGGGCGCGGCGCGCATGGCCTCGATCAACGTATAGCGCCGCTCCATCGCCTCCTCGGCCGGGGCCCCGCTCTCGCGCAACCGCTCCGCCAGCAGCCGCCGAATGCCGGCCCGCACGAGCGTATCCGGCAACCGTCCCTGTTCCGCCCACTCGATCATTCGCTGCATGCCGTGCGTCCCCGCGTTGAGATGTTTCGTTGACCCGGCGAGAGGCATGCGGTTCCCCGGTGGCCGCGCACGCACAAAACCGGATCGCTGACACACAGGCCCGCAGGGGTGCTAGATTGTGCCCTTAACCAGCTGCATACCGCTCATGGCGCAACGTCACCGAATTCCGGC
Source organism: Thioalkalivibrio sp. ALMg13-2 (assembly GCF_000381185.1). Classification (NCBI taxonomy): domain Bacteria; kingdom Pseudomonadati; phylum Pseudomonadota; class Gammaproteobacteria; order Chromatiales; family Ectothiorhodospiraceae; genus Thioalkalivibrio; species Thioalkalivibrio sp. ALMg13-2. The sequence goes on from NZ_KB906104.1 coordinate 91,529, forward strand.
CCGAACCCTGCATCGCGTCTGGGCGCCCTTCTCCAAGGGCGTTCAGGAGCGTCTCGAAACCTTCCTGGGCGAGCTCGACGACCGCCTGATGGATGCCTCCGAGCGCGCGATCGATTCCCAGCGCGCGGCCCAGAATCTTGCCCTTTCGCGCCAGATTCGCATGGCGAGTGGCGCCATCCTCCAGCGTTTTCGTGACCGACTTCACAATGCGATCCTGCCCGAAGAGCCGGAACACGCGCTCCCTGCCACGGGCGAACACGAGCTGAGCCTGATGGACGCCGCCGATACCGAGCGCGAGGTGGCCCTGCGCAAGCTGGTCACGGGCGCGCGTTCCGTAATGTCGGCCGAAATCGATGCCCTGGAAACGGTCACCCGGGACTACCACCTGGTCCCCACACCCGAGGACGCCCCCTGGCACCCGCATGCCCTGGGCGAGGCCTTCCTGGAGGCACTGGAGGCCGTGCCCCTGCCACCGGAAGACTGTCTGGTGCTGCTGCACTGGTTCGATCGCGACGTGATGCGCGAACTGCAGCCGGAGATGCAGGCGCTGATGCAGGCCTTCCGTTACGCCGGCTTCGCGGTGCCCGAGGCACACGCCAGGGCACGCACCCGGCCGGGCGCTACTGCTCCGGCCTCTTCTTCCGCGCCTCAGGCTCCAGCCGGGGGCAGCGGGCCACCCCCTTCCGGCCCTTCCGGCGCAACGGGCAATTGGGCGCAATTCGGTTATCAGGTGCCCGTCTCGGGACAGGTCGTCGCCAACACCGGTGTGGCACCCGGGACCGGTGCCGGCTACGGCTCGGCGGCAGAGGCGGTAACAACCGTCCTTAACAGCGCTCCGCCCAGCACGCTGGAACCCTTCGTGATGGACCTGCTGCAGGGCCTGTTCGACATGATCCTGAAGCGCGACGACCTCAACCCCGCTTTGCGCGAACCCCTGTCCGATCTGCAGCTCCCGCTGGTGCGCATCGCCATGCGCGAGACGCATTTTTTCCGTGACCGAACGCACCCGGCCCGGCAGATGACCGGCCTGCTGCTGAACATCGCACTGCGCATTGATCCCGACCTGCCGCTGGAAGAAGCCCGGGGCCTGCCGCTCAGCCGGCTGGTCTTCGAGAACGTCGAACGCGTGCGCAACGCAGGCCTTGGCGACAGTGAGGCCTTCAACGAGGCACTGACGCGCCTGCAGGACGATCTCGCCGAGGTCGAGGAGAAGATCGCCCATCAGGCGGCCGATGAACAGGCCGAGGCACAGCAGGAAGAGCGCACACTGGAGATCACCTACAACGTGGAGTCCACGGTGGAGCGCACCGTGATCTCCATGGGCCAGGACATCCCCGACGAGGCCCGCGAGCAACTGATGGATGCCTGGGTTCCGTTAATGACCGCGCAGAAGACTGCCGAGGCACGGAGCGGTGATGCGGACGACACAACCGCAGCGGCCACCCCCGGGAGCGAAGCCACCAACGACAACGACGGCATGGCCCTGCTTCACGAACTGCTGGCTCTGATGCAGGCGGAACCGGATTTTCAGGCCTCGGCGCCATTGCTGGCGCGCATCCGCGCGTTTCTCGATCGAGCCCCTTTGACGAAAGAAGAACGTGCCCGCATCAAACAGGACCTGGTCAGCGCTCACCTGGTCGCCGCCGGAAAACGGCGCTCGGCACCGGCCGCCCCCCCCTCGCCCGAGACAGGCCCCTCCACGACGTCGACGGACAAGGCCGGTTCCGCGGAAGAGCGCATGCAAAAGGCCCGGAAGCGGGCCGGCAGCCGGTCGAGTTCGATGTTCGATACCTCACCCCGGCATGCCGACGACGATCCGTCCCTGATGCGCGACCATGACGACGAGCATGTCGAGCATGCCGACAACCTGATCTCCGGCACCTGGATCCAGTTCACCTCCCCCGCCGGCACCCGGGTCACGCGCATGAAGCTGGTCTGGCGCGGCAGTCACGCCGGACGCCTGCTGTTCACCGATGCCGCCGGGCGCGCCAAGCGCCAGCACAGCATTCAGGGTCTCGCCCACGAATTCCGCAGCGGGCGCGCGCAGATCATTCCGGAAGAATCGCTGTTCGATCACCTGATGGACCAGCGCCTCGGCCAGACCGCCTGAGCCCCGGCCGCGCCAAACGGTGGAGCCACGCGGACCTTTCCCGCGCCGCGGCGGTCCATCTTCCGGGACCATACGGAAGACACCAATGACGCGCTCAATGACGGCCCTGTTCGCGGGCCTGGTACTGGGGATCCTGATGACCGGATGCAGCAGCCCGCAGAAGATGCCGACCGTGGACCACGTCGACCTCGATCGCTACATGGGCGACTGGTACGTGATCGCGAATATCCCCACCTTCCTCGAGCGCGATGCCTACAACGCGCTGGAGCAGTACGCGCTGAACGACGACGGCACCATCGCCACCACCTTCTCGTTCAACAAGGGCGGCTTTGACGGGCCGCGCCGCGAGTACAACCCGACGGGCTTCGTGCAGAGCGAGGACAACGCCGAATGGGGCATGCGCTTCCTGTGGCCGTTCAAGGCCGAGTTCCTGATCATCTATCTCGACGAGGCGTACAGCCAGACGGTCATCGGCCGCAGCAAGCGCGACTACGTCTGGATCATGGCGCGCGAGCCGGAGATGCCCGAGGACGACTACCAGGCAATCCTCGCCTACCTGGACGAGCTCGGCTACGACACCGACGAGATCCAGCGCGTACCCCAGCGCTGGGACGACTGACGCCCCCGTGCTACGGCGGGTCTATTCCCTGACGCGCCCGTAGCCGCCGCCGCCCGGGGTCCGGATCTCTACTGCATCCCCCGGCGCCACCGACTGGCGATCACAGCCTGCCATCGACTCGCGCGTACCATCCGCGCGCAGAATGGCATCCTCGCCCAGCGCCCCCGGCTCGCCACCCTCCAGCCCGAACGGGGGCACGCGACGCCGATTGGCCAGCAGCACCACCTCCATCGCCGCATCAAAACCCAACCGCCGGATCACGCCGTCACCCCCCCGGCGCTGCCCCCGGCCGCCGGAGCCCCGGCGATAGCCGAACTGCTCCACCCGAACCGGGAAACGACTCTCCAGCACCTCCGGGTCGGTCAGGCGCGAATTGGTCATGTGCGTCTGTACGGCGCTGGCCCCGTCATAGCCGGGTCCGGCCCCGGCGCCGCCGGCGATGGTCTCGTAGTACTGCCGCTCGGCATCGCCGAAGGTCAGATTGTTCATCGTGCCCTGGGCCGCGGCCTGCACCCCGAGGGCGCCGAACAGCGCGTCGGTCACCACCTGCGAGGTCTCGACGTTGCCCGCCACCACTGCAGCGGGTGGGGCCGGGTTCAGCAGGCACCCCCCCGGGATCGCCAGGTCCACCGGCGCCAGGCAGCCATCGTTCAGGGGAATTTCGTCCTCCAGCAGCGTGCGCAGCACGTACAGCACCGCCGCACGGACGATGGAGCCCGGGGCGTTGAAGTTGTCCTCGCGGGCCGGCGAGGTCCCCGCGAAATCGATCCGCAGGCGACGCGCTCCCGGATCGGGGGCCACGGCCACCCGGATCTCGGCCCCGTTGTCCAGCGCATAGGTGAACGTGCCACCTTCCAGGCCCGCGATCAGCCGTTGTACCGCCTCGGTGGCGTTGTCCTGCACATGCCGCATGTAGGCCGCCACCTTGGCCACGCCATATTCGTCCAGCAGCCGGCCCAGCTCTTCGAGCCCCTTGCGGTTGGCCGCCACCTGGGCCTCCAGATCGGCCAGATTCTGCTCCGGGTTGCGTGCCGGCCACTCGCCCGATCCCAGTAGCGCCCGCATCTCCCCGGTCGCGAAGCACCCGTCGCGCACAAGAAGGGTCGGCGGGATCAGCACGCCCTCTTCTGCCAGCCGACGGGAGAAGGCCGGCATCGAGCCCGGCGTGATGCCGCCGACATCGGCATGGTGGCCGCGCGAGGCCACGAAAAACGCCGGTTGCGCGATCCCCGCCTGCGGATCCTCCGTCACTGCATCCCCGGGGCCCACGAAGACCGGCGTGACCACGGTGATGTCCGGCAGGTGGGTGCCGCCGTTGTAGGGATCGTTCAGCACCCAGGCGTCTCCGGGACGCAGATCACCTTCCGCCGCCGCGACCACCGCGCGCACGCTGGCGCCCATCGAACCCAGATGCACCGGCATGTGGGGAGCATTGGCGACCAGGTTCCCGCTGGCATCGAACAGCGCACAGGAGAAATCCAGGCGTTCCTTGATGTTCACCGAATGGGCGGTATTGCGCAGTGTGAACCCCATCTGGTCGGCGATCGCCATGAAGCGATTATTGAAGACCTCCAGCAGGATGGGGTCGCGCGGGATCGCGTCCGCATCGGTGGTCTCGGCTGTCTCGGCTGCCCCCCGCCGACCGCCGCCCGCCTCGCGCTCCAGGCACAGCGTGCCCTCGTGCTCGATGCGACCCCGCCAGCCCGGCTCCAGCACCAGCGTGGCGGTGGCCTCGATTACCAGTGCCGGCCCTGCCAGCGTCATCCCGGGGCTCAGGGCCTCGCGCCGGTACAGGGGTACGTCGCGCATCTCGCCCGCCACGACCATCGCGACCGTATCCGCCTCCGGTGCGGGACGCTCGACCAGCGATTCCGGTACCCGGTCCGGCGGCAACTCGGTCCCGGCGGCGATGGCCTCGGCCGCTGCGACCGCCACCACCAGCTCGCGATCCGGCGGGGCAAAGCCGTAGCGCCCACGATAAGCCGCAGCGAAGGCCTCCATCAGAGAATGGGTGGAGCCGGCCGGGACCTCCAGCGCCGTATCCGAGCCGGCTAGCCGCAGATGCAGCCGCCGCTCGATGCGCATGCCCCCAGGTTCCACCCCCTGTTCCGCCAGGGCCGCGGCCGCCGCCGTGGCCTGATCGTCCAGCGCGGCCTCGATCGCTGCGACATGCTCCTCGTCCAGGGGCCACTCCAGGCTGCGCTCGCGCAGGGCTCGCAGTTCCCCCAGCCCCATCCCGTAGGCGGACAGTACGCCTCCCAGCGGATGGAACAGGATGTGGCGCATGCCCAATTGCTCCGCGACCCGGCAGGCATGCTGCCCACCCGCCCCGCCAAAGCAGACCAGGGCATAGCGCGACACGTCATGGCCCCGCTGCACCGAGATGGTCTTGATCGCCTGGGCCATGTGCTCCACCGCGATCTGCAACAACCCCTCGGCCAGCCCCTCCGGCGTCACCCGTTCAGCCGTCATCGACATGACCTGAACCGCCAGCTCATCGAACTGCTGCCGGACCGGCTCCGGGTCCAGCGGACGGTCGCGCTCGGGGCCGAACACGGCCGGGAAATACTCCGGTCGCAAGCGCCCCAGCAGCACATTGCAATCGGTCACCGTCAACGGCCCACCCTGGCCGTAACAGGCCGGGCCGGGCTGCGCGCCGGCGGACTCCGGCCCGACCCGCAAGCGGATCCCGTCGAAGCGGCAGACCGACCCACCGCCAGCGGCCACGGTATGGATATCCAGCATCGGCACGCGCAGACGCGCACCCGCCACCTCGCTCTCCTGGCGGCGTTCCAGCTCCCCGGCCAGGTGTGCGACATCGGTGGAGGTCCCGCCCATGTCGAACGTGATCAGGCGCTCGAAGCCGAGTGGCGCGGCGGTCTTCAGCGCGCCGACGATGCCGCCGGCCGGCCCGGACAGGATCGCGTCGCGGCCGCGAAAGTGTGCCGCGTCCACCAGCCCGCCATGCGACTGCATGAAGCGCAGCGGCACATCCCCCAGTTCGCCGACAACCTGATCGACATAGCGGCGCAGCACGGGCGACAGGTAGGCATCCACCACCGTGGTCTCGCCACGCGGCACCAGCTTGATCAGCGGGCTGGTCGCGTGGCTGGTCGCCACCTCGGCAAAGCCCATCTCCCGCGCGAGCGCCGCGATGGACTGCTCATGCGCCGGATAGCGATAGCCGTGGATGCAGACGATCGCCACCGAACGAATGCCGTCATCCAGCGCTGCCTGCAGGCGCGGACGCAGCTCATCAAGATCCACCGGCTGGAGGACCGCCCCGGCCGCATTCACGCGTTCGCGCACCGCGGCCACTTGCGCATAGATCGGCTGTGGCAGGCGGATGATGCGCGCAAACAGGTCGGGCCGCGCCTGGTGCCCGATCGCCAGTGCGTCCTCCAACCCTGCGGTAATCACCAGCAGGGTCGGCTCGCCCTTGCGCTCCAGTAGCGCGTTGGTCGCCACCGTGGTGCCCATGCGCACCTCGTGGATCACCCCGGCGGGGATCGCCGCGCCGGCGGCCAGACCGAGGAGGTCGCGGACGCCCTGCACCGCGGCGTCGGCATACGCCTGCGGGTTGTCCGACAGCAGCTTCCGGGTGTGCAACCGTCCTTCCGGGTCGCGTGCGACCAGGTCGGTGAAGGTGCCGCCGCGATCCACCCAGAACTGCCATTGGTTGTCGGTTCCGGCTTGAGTCATGTTTGCCGCTCTGGTTTGATCACGTGAACTCGGGCGCCGCGCGCCAGTCGCAAGCGCGTCACCTAAAAGGAAATGCTCCCGCATGGATCCCGTCACCCAAGCCAGCCTGGGCGCCGTTGTCGGCGGCCTGACCCTCGGATCACGCCTGGGCCGCAAGGCCATCCTGCTGGGCGCCGCCGTGGCCATCGTCCCGGACCTGGACGTGCTTATAGCCTACGGGGACGACGTCTCCGATTTCATCCATCACCGCGGCTTCAGCCACTCCCTGCTGGTCCATCTGCTGGTCGCGACGGGCGTAGCGGGCCTGCTCGCACGCATTCCGGCCACCCGCGATATCGGCTTCGGACGCTGGTGGTGGTTCCTGTTCCTGGTGCTGTCCACGCATGTGCTGCTGGACGCGCTCACCACCTACGGCACCCAGCTATTTTGGCCCTTCGCCGGGCCGGTGGGGACCGCCTCGATCTTCGTCATCGACCCGCTCTACACCCTGCCCCTGCTGGTCGCCGCGATCGGCGCGCTGTTCTACCGCTTCGCACCGCGGCTACTGGTGGCCGGGCTGGTCCTGTCCACCGCCTATGCCGGGTCCGGACTGGCGCTGAAGGTCTGGATCGACCACCGCATCCAGCCCACCCTCATCGCGATGGACCTGCAGGACCAGCCCCGGATGGTGCAGCCTACCCCGTTCAACCTCCTGCTGTGGCGCATCACCGTCGTGGATGATGACCAATTCCTGGAGGCATGGGTGGGCATCTTCGACCAGCCGATCCGGCCGGACTTCGAGGCCTTCGAGCGCGGCGCGCACCTGCAGGAGGAGGCCCTGGCCCTGGAGGACGGCCAGCGTCTGCAATGGTTCGCCGGCGACTTCCTGCGCTTCCACCGCGCCGAGCACACCGACGCCCCCGACCGGCTGGTCGTCACCGACCTGCGCCTCGGCGCACCTGGCTTCTTCCCCTTCGGCTTCGAGATCGCCGAGGAACGCGACGGCGACTGGCAACCCATCACCAGCCGCCAGGTCCGCGAGACGGGCCCGCGTGAAGACGCGATCCGTGCCATCGCCACGCGCATCATTGATCCGGAGGGTGCGCCCTGCCTCATGGACCTGGCCGAACCCGATTACGCCATCACCCGGCCGCCGCCGCGCTGCCGCCTGCAGATGCCGTGATCGGATCCGACGAGCCTGAACCGGGACCCGCGGCCGCCTGCGAACTGTGTGGCCGCAAGATGGACGCGCTGACCCGCCACCACCTGATCCCGCGCAAGCAGCACCGGCGCAAGCGCATCCGCCGGCGATTCAGCCGCGCCGAGCGCGAGGCCCGCATCCTGTGGGTCTGCCGCCCCTGCCATGACCACATCCATAAACACTTCGACGAACAAACCCTGGCGGAACGCCTGAACACGCGCGAGGCGCTCCTCGCCGAACCGGTCGTCCACGACTTCGTCACCTGGATCGCCCGCCACCCACCCGGCTTCAAGCCCCGCGGCTAGCCCCCGGGGGACACAGGACGGCCACTTCCCAAGCCCCGACCTCTTTTGCCTGCGCCGGCGGTGTCGGCGGCTGGTCCTGGTTCGTCCTCCGGTGTTTACGTGCCTCCGTCCGGCCGCCTGCCGTGCGCTGACTCGCCAGCGCACCCCGAGGCACTTTCTTGCTTGCCCAAGAAAGTGCCCAAAGAAGGGCACCCGGATTCCGCCCGGGAACCTTGCTCCAGGGCCCTCGGACCGGCGGCGCTGAACTCGCTGCGCTGCGCTTCGCTCAAACATCCAGCGCCTTCTCCCGGCCCGAGAACCCTTCCGCAAGGGGCTCCATACGGGAGGCGAAGGTCAAAACAGACGGTGTTCCGTCCCCCGGACATAACAATAGGCAATGCCGTCCGAAGGCCCCGGCGCCCGCTTTGCGGGCGCGGCACGCAACGGCCAAAGGCCGAGCGTGCCGAAGATGCTCGAAGACCTAGCCATCATCCATTACCAATATCGTCGGAACGGCCGTTGTCTTGACCTTCCTCCCCGTTGTCGTCGCGCCGAGTGGAGAGGCTTTTCGCGGGAGAAAAGGCGCTGGATGTCTGAGCGGAGCCGAAGGCGTAGCGAGTTCAGCGCCGCCCGCGAAAAGCCTCGGAGCGAGGGAAACCCCGGCCCGCACAGCGGGCCGGGGTCGCGGCAGTCGGGCGTGTTTCTTGGTTACTTCTTTGCACGAGCAAAGAAGTAACTCGCGGCGCGCTCGCGAGAGAGCGCCTGGCAGGCGGCGGACCGAAGCCACCGTAAACACCGGATTCCGAACCAGGACCAGCCACTAGCCGGCAAGCAGGATCCCCGAGGCCAAAAATGCAAAAGGGGCCACTCGGGCCCCTTTGCTTGAATCTGGCGGAGAGGGAGGGATTACGGCGACGTGGTCGCCGCCCTCCGGGCCGCCTCCGCTCTGCTTCGGCGTTCCGGCGTCGCTTCGCGCCACCGGTCGAACCATCATCCATCTTGATCGATCGAGGGTTCGAATCCCGATACGCCAGGGGCTGGAAATGCAAAAGGGGCCAACCTGGCCCCTTTGCTTGAATCTGGCGGAGAGGGAGGGATTCGAACCCTCGATACGGGGTTACCGTATACACACTTTCCAGGCGTGCGCCTTCGACCGCTCGGCCACCTCTCCGTTTTCCGCAACCGCTGGACGGTCACGAAGCGCGGAATCCTAAACCAGGCGCGGCAGCGGCGCAATGGAGCGGACGAAAAACAGCAGCTTGCGGGGTCAGGAACCGCCCTTGCCCGGAAGTCCGGGAAAGGCGTGCACATTGCCCCCGGCAGTTCCCGCATCGTGAATGCGCGGGGTACCCACTGCCGTGACCTCGTCGATCCGGATCAACGCATGCATCGGCACATGGAAGCGCTCCACACCCTCGAACTCGGTGCGCAAGCGCTCCTCCGAGGGGTCCACCACCACCTGTGTGCGTTCGCCGAACAGCAGGCCCTCGATGGTGACGAAACCGTAAAGCTCGTCCTGGTAAACGTCACGGGCGTACAGCTCGTACGTTTTTCCGTTGTTCAGGAAATTGATTCGGTACCGCAGATTCTTGTCCATGGGCTCCATCATGGGGGAGCAACCGCAGATTGCAACGGGTTGGCGTTGGTCCGGAGCGCCAGAGTCGGTATGATTCCGGGCGTTATCCGCATGGGTCCCGGCACGCCAACGATGAATTCCTCCCAGGAGCTGCTCGATCATTTGAGCCGCAACAGCTCGCCGTACCAGGATCCGCTCACGCGGATTCGCTGGGATGCGCTGTCTTCGGAGGACTACTGGATCCCGGAAGAGGCCATCTCGCTGTTCGGCACGCCGGAATATTCCGCGCTGTCGGGCGAGCAGAAACGGCGCCTCTCGCAATACGAATTTCTCTATTTCATCAGTGGCGCGCTATGGCTGGAAGGTCTGTTCATGGAACGCATCTCGCGCATCTCCATGCACTCGACCGGCCGCCTGGACCGGCTGAACTACCGCCTGCACGAGCTGCGTGAAGAGGCCGGTCACAGCCTGATGTTCATCGAGTTCATGCGCCGCAGCGGGCTGGAGCTGCCGGAACGCCGCTTCCCGAAACCCAAGCTCGCCACCCTGGTCGGCCGCTTTGCCCCCTTCGAGTCCTCGATCTTCTGGATCGCGGTGATGATCGGCGAGGAGGTCCCGGACCGGATGAACCGCCTGATCCACCAGCGCCGCGACCAGATCAGCCCCACGGTGCATGACGTCGTCTCCACCCACATGATCGACGAAGCGCGCCACATGGCACATGCCCGCGACACGCTGGAAAGCTACCTGGATACCCTGCCGACCTGGCAGAAGGCGGCCTACCGCCCGCTGATGCGTCGGGTGTTCCGCCAGTTCGTGCACGCCTTCTACTACCCCACGGCGGATATCTACCAGCTCGCGGGCCTGCCCGCCGGCCCGAACTACCGCCGTCTGGCGCACGATAACCCCCGTCGGGCCGCCTTCATCGATACCTGTGTCGACCCCGCACTGCAGGTCCTTCGCGCCCAGGGTCTGGTCCTGAACTGGCGATAGGGTCACCACCTCGCCCTGCGCCGGTCATCGCCCGGCACTGCCTGCACGGCCGATTGGGTATCATCGGTTCATGTTCCCGCACCTTCGCCTTCGCCCACCGAGCTCGACCTGGCGCCAGATCGAGCTCGGCGTGTTCATCGTGTTGCTGGTGATGATCGGCCTGCGGGTCTGGTTCCAGCCGCCCTCGGCCCTGCAGCAATTGACCTTCCGCGAGGAACTGCAGGTAGTGCTGGTCGAAGCGCCCTTGGGGCGCTCGGAGCTGGCGGCCACCAGTGGCCACGACCAACTGGAACTGGCCCTGCTGCATGGCTTCGCGAAGGAACTGGGCACGCGCATTCGCGTAACCCGCGTGGAGACCGCCGCCGAGGCCCACCGCCGCCTGCGCGAACACCGGGCGGACCTGGCCGCCGGGCTGCTGGTGGACCCCGATGAACCGACGATCGAACGCGGTCCGGAGATCCTCGCCATCCAGCAGGTCCTCGCCTTCTGGCGCGACAACGAATCCACCGCCGCACTGCCCGCCCTCGCCAGCCTGCCCGCCGGAACCCGACTGGGATTCACCGCACAGTCGCCGCTGCCGGACCGCCTGCGGGCTCACCTGTCCCACGCCGACATGGCAAGGCAACAGGAATCGGTTCGGACCGGAGGTCCGGAGTCCGAGGCCCTCGGGTACGCGCCACAAGACCCGCCAGTCGAGCTGGTACCCATCGGGACCGCCGAAGCGCAACGCCAGGCATTGGCCGCGGGCGAAATCGACTATGCCCTGATGAGCTCCCTCGAGTTTGGCCGGCTGCAACGCTTGCATCCCGATCTGCGTACCGCCTATGAGTTCGAGCGCGGGGTGGCCGTCACCTGGCTGTTCCCGGCCGGCTTCGATCGCAGCCTGATCGACGCGGCGGAGGCCTACATTGACCGCCTGCGAGGGAACCGTGACCTGGAACTGATGATCGACCGCTACCTGGGCCATCTGGAGACCCACGACCTGGTGGACGCCCTGACCTTCGCCCGGCGCGTGGATAACCAGCTGGATCGCTTTCGCGGCCTGTTCGAACGCGCCGGCGCCGAATACGGCCTGGACTGGCGCTTCATCGCCGCCGTGGCCTACCAGGAGTCTCACTGGAACGCGGAGGCCATCTCCCCCACCGGGGTGCGCGGGCTGATGATGCTGACCCAGAACACCGCATCCGGCCTCGGCGTCGAGGACCGCACCGATCCGGCATCCAGCGTCGACGGCGGCACCCGCTACCTGCTGGACCTGCGTGAGCGCCTACCGGAACGCATCCCGGAACCGGACCGCACCTGGATGACGCTGGCGGCCTACAACGTCGGTCTGGGACACCTGCATGACGCCCGGCGTCTGGCCGACGCCAACGGCGACGATCCGGATCGCTGGCTGGACGTAATGCAGTGGCTGCCACGCCTGACGGAACGCGAATGGCACGAGCAAACCCGCTATGGCTACGCCCGCGGCTGGGAGCCGGTCCTCTACGTGCAGAACATTCGCAGCTATTACGACAAGTTGATCCAGCGCTTCCCCGCAAGCAGCGATCAGATCCCCAGCGCACCGCAAATCTACCGTCGCGTCCCCCTGTCGCTCTGAAGCGTGGCGGGCGCGGTCAGCGCGCGCCCTCGTCTTCCCTGGACGACGCTGATGAGTCGCGTTGACCCCCGCAGATTTTTCGAAACAAGGCGCACCGTACGGGCCTTGGCGGCCTGCGATCGGCTGCCCATCCATGAGCCCCGAGGCAGAATCGGGAACATGGGGCACCCAAACGCACGTGTACATAGATCAATGTTTCCCTAGAATCCGTACCCCACACCCTTACCCCCGGACCCAGGCCCATGAATGCTTCCACCCGCGCCTCCCTGCGCGCAGCCATCGGACCAGGCCTGCTGATGGCCGGAGCGGCAGTGGGCGTCTCGCATCTGGTCCAGGCGACCCGGGGCGGGGCCGAATACGGGCTGCTGCTGATCCCGATCGTGCTGCTGGCCTGCCTGTTCAAGTATCCATTCCTGGAGTTCGGCCCGCGCTACGCGGCCGCCACTGGACATCACCTGCTGACCGGCTACCACCGGCTCGGCAACTGGGCACTCGGGCTCTACATCGCGGTGACCGTGGGTACCCTGTTTACCATCCAGGCAGTGGTCACGCTAACCACCGCCGGGCTGGTCACACTGGTCTTTGACCTGGATCTGTCGGTCACCCTGGTCTCGGCCCTGGTGCTGGCCGCATGCATTACGTTCCTGATGATCGGCGCCTACCGCGGGCTCGATCTGGGCATGAAGATCATCATGGCGGCGCTCAGCGTCTCCACCGTGGCCGCCGTGGCACTCGCGTTCCGCGAGGCTCCGGACCTGGTCACCCTGTCCGGCGCGCAAGAGTGGTCGAGCCTCTGGACCCTGGCCGGCTTCGCCTTCGTGCTGGCCCTTCTGGGATGGATGCCGATCCCGCTCGATGTGGCCGCCTGGCATTCGATCTGGACCCAGGAGCGCGCCCGCCAGACGGGCCACGCCCCGACGGTACGCGAGGCGATCTTCGACTTCCGCCTGGGCTACCTGGGCGCGGTGGTGATTGCCCTCGCGTTCATGCTGCTGGGCGCGGTGCTGATGTATGGCAGCGGGATCGGCTTTGCCCCGGGGGCGGCCGCCTTCTCCGCTCAGCTGGTAGACCTGTACGCCCATAGTCTGGGCGAATGGAGCCGCACCCTGATCGCCGTGGCCGCCCTGACCACAATGTTCTCGACCACCCTGGCCGTCACCGATGCCTACCCCCGCGTGATCGTGGCGATCATCCGCACCCTGCGCGAGGACGGCCACGCACCACAGACCATGGATCCCTCGCGCAAAGGCGAACGAGGCCTGGACTGGTGGGGCTACCGGATCGCGCTGCTGGTGGTCGCCAGCGGCGCCGTGCTGCTGATTTCGCAGGCCGGGGAACACTTCACCCGCCTGGTCGATTTCGCCACGCTGCTGTCGTTCCTGTCCGCCCCAGTACTGGCCTGGATCACCTTCAAGGTGGTGATGTCACCGGACATGCCGGAGCAACACCGACCAGGGCGCGGCATGCGCGCCCTGTCCTGGGCCGGGATCGTATTCGGCCTGGTGTTCTCGGTGCTCTACATCCTCTGGCGCCTGTTCGGCTAACCCGCGACGCGAAGAACCGCCTTTAACGCCCTTGATCGTCACGGGCGTGAAGGCAAAAACGCGCCAGGATGGCCACATCGTGATCGGCCTGCCCGGCCTCCAACGCCTCGTCCACCGCGCGTCGCACCGGCATGAGTCCGTCGAGGCTCAGCCCCACCTCCTCGCCCAGCCCGGCCACAATGCCCAGGTCCTTGTGGTAGAGCCCGGTCTGGAAACCGGGCTCGAAGTCGCCATCCAGTAGCCGCTGGCCGTGTACCTCCAGGATGCGCGAACCGGCAAAGCCTCCCATTAACGCCTCGCGCATGCGTGCCGGGTCCACCCCGGTCTGTTCGGCCAACGCAAACGCCTCCCCGATCGCGACCAGGGTCTCGCCCACCACCAGCTGGTTGCAGGCCTTGGCGATCTGCCCCGCGCCGGTGTCGCCCACGTGGGTCAGGGTGGAGCCCACCACCTCGAAGATCGGTCGCAGCCTCTCGACAACATCGACCGGCCCGCCCACCATCAGGCTCAGGGTCCCGGCCCGCGCGCCCGGCTCCCCGCCCGAAACCGGGGCATCCACGAAGGTCACCTCGCGTTCGGCGGCCGCGCGGGCGATGGCGCGGGTACGCATCGGGTCGATGGTGCTGTGATCGACCACGACCAGTCCGGGACGGGCGTGCTCCAGAACCCCATCCGGCCCCAGCATCAGCGCCTCGACATCCGGCGTATCGGAGACATTCAGCACCAGCACCCGCACGCCGCGAACCAGCTCCGGGAGGCTCGTGCATGGCTGCGCCCCATCCTGCGCGAGTGCTTCCGCCGTCTCCGGCCGGCGCGCCCAGACCTGGACGTCGGCCCCGGCGGCGAGGAGGTTGCGATTCATGGGTGCCCCCATGATTCCGAGGCCAATAGCCCCGATCGGCTGCAGTTCGGGCGGGATCTGGGATGCGGACATACGGCACTCCGAAAACGGTACCCACGCACTGTAACAACCCCGCTGGAAAAGCGGCACATGGAGGGTGAACCGGATCATGCAACGCGAACACCTGCACGGCTCCCTGCTCGCCTTCACCGGCGTGATGGCACTCAGCTTCGACGGACTGCTGGTGCGCCTGGCCGACACCCAGGGCATGGATATCGTCTTCTGGCGCGGGTTGCTGATGGCCCTCGCCCTGACCCTGCTGCTGCGTATCCTCGACGGGCGCTGGGCCTGGACCCACCTGCGACTGGGCGGGCGCGATGCCGGCTGGGTCGCGGCCGGGTTCGCGGCGACCACCATCCTGTTCGTGCTCGCCATCCTGCACACCACGGTCGCCAACGTGGTGGTCATCCTGGCGGCCTCGCCGCTGTTCGCGGCCGTGTTCTCCGGACTGCTACTGCGCGAATGGGTGCCGCTGCGGACCTGGATCGCAATGCTGATCTGTATCGGCGGGATCGTCGGGGTGTTGGCCGGCTCGCTGGAGGCCGGGGGCTGGCTGGGCGACGCCCTGGCGCTGCTGGCGGCCCTGGTGGTCGGCATCAACCTGACCCTGCTGCGCCGCTCGCCCCGGATGGACCGGCTGGCCGTGATCGCGGCGGGCGGGATGCTGGCCGCGCTGATCGCCTGGCCGCTGGCGACGCCACTCGCGATCGGGCTCGACAGCCTCGCGGTCCTGGCGATCATGGGCCTCGTCCAGCTCCCGCTGGCGCTGACCCTGATCGCCCTGTCGACCCGCCTTCTGCCGGCCGGCGAGGTGGCCCTGTTCCTGGTGCTGGAGGCGGTGTTCGGCACCCTCTGGGTCTGGCTGTTCCTGGCCGAGGCCCCCGGCACCCTCACGCTACTGGCCGGCGGCTTGGTCCTGCTCACCCTGGCCGTGCATGCAACCTGGGGCATGCACCAAAAAAGCTCACTCTAATATTCTAATTTTCGACTTTATATCAAATGCTTATCTTGTTTTTGATCGGAATAATCGCCAACGGTTCCCGTCTTACCCATAACCGGATGCGAAAGGTATGGACGCCCACCATCGGATCCGGTCTGCTCATTGCAACGCGACATACGCCCCCGGCGTATCGAAAACAAAACACGGGAACAAACGCAGGAGCCCGATCATGAAAAAACGCTTCATCCTTCCGCTGGCCATGGCGGCCGCCGTATTCGCCCTGCCGGGTGCCGCCCTCGCCGACAACGGCTACTCCGAACAGAAAGTCGTCTATCACGTGAACCACGACAACGAACAGCGGCAGATCGGCGCGATGCGCAACATCCAGAACCACATCAACGCCGTGGGCGCCGACCGCATGAGCATCAAGGTCGTGATGCACGGCAACGGGCTCAGCCTGCTGCAGCACGCCAAGTCGAACGAGGACCTGAAGGCCTTCGTCGATCAGCTGAAGATGCAGGACGTGAACTTCCAGGTGTGCAACAACACCGTCGTTGGCCGGAACATCGATGTTGCCAACGATCTCTACGACGCCTCCGAGGACGACATCATCCCGAGCGGCGTGGCCCACCTGTCGCACCTGCAGCAGCAGGGCTACACCTACGTGCGTCCGTAATACCCCTGCGGCAAGCACCGCGGCGACCGCCATCTCCCGGTCGTCGCTTCGGGCCCGGGTTTCCTGGGCCCTTTTCTTTGTGCAACTAGACTCCACTCGTAAACCCGCCCCACACGGCACATGACCCTTTTTGTGGCGCTGCAGACGGGAATAGGCGCATGGCTGATGCGTCTTATTCATACCTGTCGATCACCTTCACCGCGAAGTCCCCGATCGCAGCGCGCCAACCCCGGCGCAAGGCCCCGTGGCGCACCGCAAACCCGCCCGGGTTCGTTGTTGTTTCAGGAGGAACCTGTGCAATGAACGCAATGAAAGTGCTCCTTCCCGCCCTGCTCGCCATGGTGCTCGGCATCCCCGGCCTGGCGGCCGCGAGCGACTTCGACTATGGCACGCACAAAGTGATCTACCACGTGAACTACGACGACGAGCGGCGCTACATGGCCGCGATGGGCAACATCCAGAACCATATCAACGCCGTGGGCGCCGACAACATGGAGATCAAGGTGGTGATGCACGGGGACGGCCTCGGGCTGCTGCAAACTGCCAACACCAACGAGAACCTGCGCGGCCGCATCGAGAACCTGAAGATGCAGAACGTGGAGTTCCAGGTCTGTGCGAACACCCTGCGCGGACGCAATATCGCCCTCGAAGAACTCTTCGACGCCTCCGAGGACGACGTAATCCCGAGCGGCGTGGCGCACATCTCCTGGCTGCAACACCAGGGCTATACCTACAGCAAGCCATAGCCCCGGCTCGCAATCCATCCACGGGAAGGCCCGGATCGAGAGCTCCGGGCCTTTTTCATGGTGCCGCACCGGGGCATTGGGGGCACTGCCGCGAACCGGTATGGTAGGCACTCTCCATTCGTCCCGAGTTTCGCCGTGTCCGCCATTCGCATCCAGCAGCTGTACAAGGCGTACGACGGCGTTGCCGTCGTGGACGGCGTGGATCTGGAGATTGCTCCCGGCGAGTTCTTCGGCCTGCTGGGCCCCAATGGCGCCGGCAAGACCACCACCCTCCGCATGCTGCTGGGCATGACGCCGATCGACGGCGGGCAGGTCGAGGTCCTGGGCCTGCCCATGCCGGAGGGCGAACGCGCCGTGCGCGAACGCCTCGGCATCGTGCCCCAGTTCGACACCCTCGATCCCGACTTCACGGTGATCGAGAACATGCGCACCTACGCCGCCTATTTCGGGATGGCCGGGCCGGAGGTGGAGTCGCGCATCGACCGGCTACTGGGGCAGGTCAACCTGAACGACAAGCGCGGCGCGCGCATCAATGCCCTGTCCGGCGGCATGAATCGGCGCCTGACCCTGGCCCGTGCGCTGATCAACGAACCCGAGGTGGTGGTGCTGGACGAGCCCACCACCGGTCTCGACCCGCAGGCCCGGCATCATCTGTGGCGCCAGCTTCGGGCGCTGCGCGCCTCGGGCGTCACCCTCGTGCTGACCACCCACTACATGGAAGAGGCCGAGGAGCTGTGCGACCGCATCGCGATCATCGACCACGGCCGCATCATCGCCTGTGATGCCCCGAGCCGGCTGATCGCCGAACACATCGAGCCCTGGGTGCTGACCGTCGGCGGCACGGACGCCGGGGAGGTCCTGCAGCGCGAACTGGGCCCGAAGGACCGGGCCCACCAGGTAGCGGACACCTGGCTGGTCTACACCGCCGAGCCGGACCGCCTGCGCGAGCGCCTGCGCACGCTCGGCCACGAGCCCACCCTGCGCGAGGCGGACCTGGAAGACGTCTTCCTGAAACTCACCGGCCACGAGCTGAGGGACTAAGCCCATGTCCGGCGACCACCCCATCCTGCCCCGCCCCAGCCTGCGCTTCGTCGCCGTCTGGCGGCGCAACCTTCTGGTCTGGCGCAAGCTGATCGTGCCGTCGATGCTGGGCAATTTCGGCGAGCCGATCCTGTATCTGCTGGCCTTTGGCTACGGCTTCGGCAGCCTGGTGGGCGATCTCGACGGCATGCGCTACATGGTCTTCATTGCCTCCGGCATCATCTGCTCGTCCGCGATGTTCACCGCGAGCTTCGAGGGCATGTATTCCGCCTACACCCGCATGGCGGAACAGAACACCTGGCTGGGCATGCTGGCCACCCCGCTCACGCTGGACGACATCGTCTTCGCCGAGGCCGTCTGGGCCGCGACCAAGGGCCTGATCAGCGCCATTACCATCCTGATCGTCGCCAGCGTGCTGGGGCTGGTCGCCGATGCCCGCGCCCTGCTCGCGCTGCCGGTGATCTTCCTCGCCGCGTTCACCTTCGGCGCGCTGGCCCTGGTCATCACGGCCCTGGCGCGCAGCTACGACTTCTTCCTCTACTACTTCACCCTGGCCGTCACGCCGATGTTGCTGCTGTCCGGGGTGTTCTTTCCGCTGACCGAACTGCCCGGCTGGGTGCAGGGCCTGGCCCTGGCCCTGCCACTGGCGCATGTACTGGAGATCGTGCGCCCGCTGATGACCGGCACCTGGCCTGCAGCCTGGCTGCCGCACCTGGCCGTGATCGCCGCCTATGGCGGGAGCGCCATCATCCTGGCCACCTACCTGATCCGCCGGCGCCTGCTGCGCTGAGCGCCGCGAGTCCCCAGTCCCGCTCCGGCACGGCACCCGGTTGTGCCAGAATGTCGGGCTTCCCAGCCAGCCCGAGCCCACGATGACCGAGTCTCCCTCCGGCGAACCGATTGCCCCCTTCGACCCGACGGCCGACCGCCGCGAGTATCTGGCCACGGCCGCCGGCGGACTCGCCCCGCTGGTCGCTCGCGAGCTGGAGGGTTTCGGTGCCCTGGACCTGCGCGAAGACCGCGCCGGCATCCACTTTCACGCGGATCTCGCCACGCTGTACCGCTGCCTGCTCGGCAGCCGCGTGGCCAGCCGCATCCTGCTGCCGCTGGTACGCTTCGACGAACCCGACGGCGATGCCTGCTACGTCGCCAGCCGGGCCCTGGAGTGGCCCGCCCTGTTCGGGCTCGACGCCACCTTTGCGGTGGATGTGACCGGCAAGAGTTCGCACATCGGGCATACCCATTTCGCCGGGGTGCGCGTGAAGGATGGCATCGCCGACGCCTTCCGCGACGCCATCGGCGAACGCCCCGACGTGGACGCCGCCGATCCGGACGTGCGCGTGCTGCTGCAACTGCAGGGCCGACAGGCCCAGATCAGCCTGGACCTCGGCAACGGTGGCCTGCACCGTCGCGGCTATCGCGGCAGCGGCGGCGACGCCCCGCTACGCGAGAACCTCGCCGCCGCGCTGCTGATGCGTGCCGGCTGGCCGGAACACCTGGAGACCCATCCCGACGCGCAGTTCCTCGACCCCTTCTGCGGCAGCGGCACCCTGGTGATCGAGGCCGCCCTGATGGCCACCCATACCGCCCCCGGCCTGCTGCGCGAGGGTTTCCGCCCCCACGGCTGGTCCGGCCACGATGCCGGGCTCTGGGACCGCTGCGTGGCCGAGGCGCGGGACGCGGTGCGCGTCTGGGACGGCCCGCCGCTGCTGGGCAGCGACCGCGACCGGGGGGCGGTGGCCGCCGCCCGCAAGGCGGCCCAGGCCGCCGGCGTGCGCGACTGCACGCGGTTCGAGCAGGCCGATGCCCTTACCCTGGAGCCCCCGGCCGACCACGGCATGCTGGTCAGCAACCCGCCCTACGGCGAGCGCATCGGCAACACCCCGGAACTGATCAAGCTCTACAGCCTGCTGGGCGAGCGCCTGCGCAGCGCCTTCGGCGGCTGGCATGTCGCCCTGCTGGTGGCGGACACTACCGACTCGCAACGCCTGGGCCTGCGCGCCAGCCACAAGCACCGCTTCTACAACGGCACCCTTGCCTGCCACCTGCTGCAGTTCGAGATCCATCGGCGCGACGAGCCGGCCGCGGCCCCGGCGCCGGATTTCGCCAACCGCCTGCAGAAGAACCTGCGTCACCTGGCCCGCTGGGCGCGGCGCCAGGAGATCACCTGCTATCGCATCTACGACGCCGACCTGGCCGAATACCCCCTGCAGATCGACCGCTACGAGGCCGAGGACGGCACGGTTCACCTGCATGTGCAGGAGTTTGCCGCGCCCGCCAGCGTCGATCCCGCACGCGCCGAGGCGCGCCTGCGCGGGGCACTGGCCGCGATGCTGGAGGTTACCGGCGTCGAGCCCGCCCATCTGCATTACAAGCAGCGCCGGGCACAGAAGGGACGCTCGCAGTACCAGCGCGCGGAGACCGTCCAGCCCGCTCCGTTTCCGGTGCACGAGCACGGCTGCCGCCTGTGGGTCGACCTGGATGCCTACCTCGACAGCGGGCTGTTCCTGGACCACCGGCCGATGCGACTGCGCCTGCAACAGGAATGCCGTGGCCTGCGCCTGCTGAATCTGTTCTGCTACACCGCCGCGGTCAGCGTGCATGCCGCGGTGGGCGGCGCACGCCAGACCGTATCAGTCGATCTGTCCAACACCTACCTGGAGTGGGCCGAGGACAACTTCCGCGCCAACGGTCTGGAGGCCGAAATCCGCGATGGCCGCAGCCGGCGCCAGCCCGGCACCCACGCCCTGCTGCGCGAGGACGTGATCCACTGGCTGGAAGGGGCCACGGACACCCCCGGCATGGTGTTCGAGCGGATCTTCCTGGACCCGCCCACCTTCTCCAACTCCAAGCGCACCGAGGACGACTTCGAGGTGCAGCGCGACCATGCCCACCTGATCCTCCTGGCCGCGCGCCTGCTCACCCCGGATGGGGTGCTCTACTTCTCCACCAACCGCCGCCGCTTCGAGCTGGACCACGCGGCCCTGACCGGACTCAAGGCCCGCGACATCACCCGCGAGACCCTGGACGAGGACTACCGCCGACCGCCCCCGCCCCATCGCTGCTGGGCCATCACGCACGAAGGCCGCGAATAAAGAGGCGGGGCGCCGAGGGCAACGTCGCCCCGCCCTGCACGGGGCACACACACAAAAACGCCCCGGGAAAACCCGGGGCGTTTTGTCTTCACCGTGTCACGATCAACTCGGTGGGTAGAAGGTTTCCAGGTAGTCCAGGATCTCTTCCTCCACTTCGGGGGAAAACTCCCAGAGCCCCTGGGTGTCCTGCATCCAGCGGATCTGTTCCAGCCAGATCTTGCGGGTGTACCCACGGCTGGTGAACAACCGGGCCGAGTGACATACCGTGCAATTGTTCTTGACCGTATCGAATCCCGGCGCCTTGATCAGCCCGGTTTCCGAATCGGTCTCGTATTCCTCGGCGGCCTCGACGTGGTCGCCCGCGGTCGCGGGCACCACCCAGAGGAGGCCGAGGATGGCCGGCAACAACAGGACCATCTTCGACTTCATTAGGGCTCCTTAGGCTTTGACTCGGACATCAATGTGGTGGGCCTTGTTGTTGCCGTAGCCCCGCGGGTTCCAGCCCGGCAGCACCATCGGCTGACGATCGCCCTTGCTGTTGGTGGCCACGGCCCACACCTGATGGAAACCGGGTTCGGAGAACTCGATGTCCGCCTCCCAGGTCTGCCATGCAAACTTGTTCACCGGACGCTTCAGGTCGGCCTTCTGCCAGGTCACCCCGAAATCGGTCGACACATGAAGCTCCTCGACATCGCCATAGCCATCCCAGGCCTTGCCCGCAACCTTCAGCGTGCTGCCAACGGAGGTCTCGGCACCGGTCTGCGGATAGGTGATCAGGGACTTCACCGGCATTTCCTCGAGGACGACCATGTCCTCGTTCGGGACGTCGGCACCCGGCTCCACCGGATGACGCGGTACGCGATAGCTGTGGCCGGTCATGCCCTGACCGTCATGCTCGCGATCACGGACGAGGATCTCGGTCAGCCACTTGCCGCTGGCGGAACCCGGGAAGCCCGGGGTGATCAGGCGCAGCGGATAGCCGTGCTGTTCCGGGATGTCTTCGCCATTCATCGCCCAGACAATGAGGGTCTCGTCTTCCACGGCCTTGCGCATGGGGCAGCCACGCGACAGCGCATCCAGATCATCACGGCCGCTTAGGTGCGCGTCACCGGCCTTGAAGCCAATGTACTCGGCCTTGTCGGCGTCGTAACCGACGTCTTCCAGCACGTCGCGCAGACGCACACCCGTCCAGGTCGGGCAGCCAACCGCACCCAGATCCCACTGGTTACCGCGCGGGGACGGCTCGAACGCGGCACGCCCGTTGCCACCACACTCGATCCAGATTTGCAGGGTGTGGTGCTCGAACTTCTCCTTGAGGTCCGCGATGGTGTAGGACTTCTCCTCGTTCGCCGCTTCGCCGTGGACCGTCAGGGTCCATGCGGATGCGTCGATCCCGGCCTTCTCCGGAGGAACGCCGTTGTTGCGGATGAACATATTGGGGAACGGGGTCACTTCGTCGTGCAGCAGGTGCGGCGGCAGTTCACCGTTGATCGGGCGGTCATTCAGCCAGATGAAGCCGTCCACCTTGCCATCCACGTGGAAGCCCTCGATGCCGGCGGCCACGGCGCTGGACAGAGTGCTGCGCTGGAACATGGTCTGCATGGCGGTTTCCGCGCCCAGACCCATCACGGCCAGGGCGGCACCGCCCTTGCCCAGGCGACCCAGGAACCCGCGACGGGCCGCGCCCGTCTCGGTCAGCTGTTCGGTTTCCCGGGTTTCTTCTTCGGACTTGCGGTCCATCTCGGAACCATCGTTCTTGTGGTCAGTCATTTGCCTGCCTCCGGCTTGTTCTCGGAACAAAATCTCATGTACTGCCCCTCTCTCCCTGGGACAGCCACTTGGAGTTGTAGCAAACGCCTTCAAAGCCTGCAATAAAAAATGGGGATTTTTTACAAGATCCAGAAACTTCTACATAACGCCTGTAATCGATCACTGACATGTGGTGTAGAATAGCGCCCCACTGGACATCGCAACTTGCTGATACCAATAATTTATTAATAATTTTAAATATTAACGGATGCTACATAATGAAGATCAAGTTTTGTCGTTCCGCATATTCCGGATTTATTATATTTACAGCGGCGCTGATCGGCTCAATGCTCGCAGGCGGCATTGCCAGTGCAGAGTCGGAAGCATCCATCGAAATCCACGAAATCGAAGCCGGCGAAGGGCCCGGGATCGTGCGCCATGACACCGCCATCCTGCATTACACCGGGACGCTGGACGAAGATGGGAGCGTGTTCGATTCCAGCCGCGAGTCCGGCGCGCCATTTGCGCTCACGCTGGGGGCGGGCCAGGTGATCCCGGGCTTCGAACAGGGCGTGATGGGCATGCGCGAAGGCGGCAAGCGCGAGATCGTCATCCCGCCGGAACTCGGCTATGGCGAACGCGGGGCCGGCAACATCATCCCGTCCAACGCGACCCTGCGCTTCGAGGTCGAGATCCTCGACATCGAACGCGCACCGTTTAGCGGGCTGGACAACGAAGGCCTGGCCGAGAAGATCCGCGAGGGCGCAACCATCGTCGACATCCGCCGTCCGGACGAATGGGCGGAGACCGGCGTGATCGAGGGCAGCCATCGCATTACCGCCTTCGACGAGAATGGCGAGCTCAACCCGACCTTTGGCGAGCAGTTCACCAATCTGGTCAAGCCCGACGAGGAAGTCGTACTGATCTGCCGCGTGGGCAACCGCACCGGTGCCCTCGCCCGCGCTTTGGCCGACGGCCTTGGCTACGCGAACGTCTATAACGTGACCGACGGCATCATGGAATGGCTGGACGACGATCGCCTGGTACAGCACGACTGCCCGGAAACCGCCGAAACGGCCCAGTGCTAATCTCAGAGTGAGTGCGTCGGGGGTGCCGGCTCCGGATCCGGATCGGCATTCCCGTCATCGAAATCGAGACGCTGGTTCGTGCCCGGACCGGCGTCTTCTTTCGCGTCCGGTGGCGACAGGCTAAGGCCCGCGTCGGAGGCCACATCCGCCAGGTCGCGGATCTGATCGAGCGGCGGCAGTTCTTCGAGGCGCTGCAGACCCAGGTCGTCGAGGAAGCTACGGGTGGTCGCGTACAGCGCGGGGCGGCCCGGCACCTCCTTGTGCCCTACCACCCGTACCCACTCGCGTTCCTGCAGCGTGCGCATGATCCCGGTGCTGACCGCCACCCCGCGCACAGCCTCGATCTCGGCGCGGGTGACCGGCTGGCGATAGGCGATGATCGCCAGCGTCTCCAGCAGGGCCCGTGACAGCCGCGCCGGGCGCTCGGGCTGGGCCGCCTGCACGGTCGCGGAGAAGCGCGAACGCACGCGGAAGCGATACCCGCCAGCGGAGCGCACCAACTCGATCGCGCGATCGTTATAGCGTTCCTGCAGACGACCCAGCGCCCGTTCCAGCAAGGCCTGATCGATCTCGCCAAGGTCCTCGCAGGCAGCCTTCAGGTCGCGCGGCCCCACCGGTTCCGCGGCCGCGAACAGCACGGCCTCCACCGCCAGCTCGACGGCCCGCAACTGTTCGTCATCAACAGCGGCGGCAGACACCTGCACACCCGATACAGTGGTTTCGTTCACGCCGGCGTTCCCCCTTCGTCTCCCACGGGCGCCCCACGCCGGCGCAACCGGATAGGGCTGTAGGGTTCGCTCTGGCCCCACTCGATCAGGCCCGCCTTGGTCAGCTCCAGCACCGCCAGGAACGACACCACGACTCCCTGGCGCCCCTCGGTAGCCAGAAGCAGGGTCACAAAATCGGTGAAGCGTTCGGGATGCAGGCTGTCGAGGATGTTCGACATGCGTTCGCGCACCGACAGCTGCTCGGTGGAGACATGATGGTGCGCCATCAGACTGGCGCGGTGCATCACCGCCGCCAGCGCCTCCATGAGCTCGTCCAGCGTCGGCCCGGGCGGCGGCGGGCCCTCGAGCGCCTCGACGCTGGCGCCAGCGGCGAACACATCGCGATCCATGCGCGGGAGGGCATCCACTCGTTCGGCGGCGATCTTGAATTGTTCGTATTCCTGCAGCTGCCGGATCAGCGCCATGCGCGGGTCGGCATCCTCGTCTGCCTCGGCCTCCTTCGGCCGCGGCAGGAGCATGCGTGACTTGATCTCGGCCAGCAGGGCGGCCATCACCAGATATTCCCCCGCCAACTCCAGGCGCAGGGCCTGCATTACCTCGATATAGCCCATGTACTGCCGAGTGATCTCGGCGATGGGGATCGACAGGATGTCGAGGTTCTGGCGACGGATCAGGTACAGCAACAGATCCAGCGGCCCCTCGAAGGAGTCGAGAAAGACCTCCAGGGCGTCGGGCGGGATATAGAGATCGGCCGGCAGCTCCGCCACCGGCTCGCCATGCACACGATAAAGCACCTCCCCGTGCGCGCCGGTCTCGACGGTCGCGGGGCGCTCGAGGTCGTCGCTCGAGTCAGCGTACGGGTCCATGCCTCAGACTCTGGCTCATCGCAGGTAGTCCAGGCCCATGGCCCGGCGCACCTCTTCCAGGGTCTCGCGGGCCTCTTCGCGGGCGGCCTCGGAGCCCTCGACGATGATGGAGCGCACCAGCGCCGGATCCTCGGCGTATTCCTTCGCGCGTTGCTGGATGGGTTCCAGCTCGGCCTGCACCGCCTCGATCAGCGGGCGCTTGCAGTCGAGGCAGCCGATGCCCGCCGTGGTGCAGCCGGCGTACAGCTCCTCGCGCTGGCTCGCGTCGGTGTAGACCTTGTGCAGATCCCATACCGGGCACTTTTCCGGATCCCCCGGATCGGTGCGCCGCACCCGCGCGGGATCCGTCGGCATGGTACGGATCAGGCTCTCCACCTCGGCCGGCTCGGTACGCAGGCTGATGGTATTGCCGTAGCTCTTGGACATCTTGCGCCCGTCCAGGCCCGGCATCTTCGAGGCCGGGGTCAGGCGCGGCTGCGGCTCCGGCAGGATGATCTTGCCGCCACCCTCGAGGTACCCGAACAGGCGCTCGCGATCCCCCAGCGAGATGTTCTGCTGCGAATCGAGCATGGCCCGGGCAACCTCCAGCGACTCTTCCTCGCCCTGCTCCTGGAAGCGCTTGCGCAGGTCGCGGTAGCGCTTGGCGGCCTTCTTGCCCATCTTGTCGGCGGCCGCCTCGGCCTTCTCGGCAAAGCCGGGCTCGCGGCCGTAGAGGTGATTGAAGCGCCGCGCGATCTCGCGCGTGACCTCCAGGTGCGATACCTGGTCCTCGCCCACCGGGACCATGCCGGCGCGGTAGGCCAGCACGTCGGCGCTCTGCAGCACCGGATAGCCGAGGAATCCGTAGGTCGCCAGATCCTTCTCGCGCAGCTGCTCCTGCTGATCCTTGTAGGTCGGTACCCGCTCCAGCCAGCCGAGCGGGGTAATCATCGACAACAGCAGATGCAGCTCGGCGTGCTCCGGCACACGCGACTGCACGAACAGCGTAGCGGAACCCGGGCTCACTCCGGCCGCCAGCCAGTCGATGACCATCTCGGTCACGTGCTGCTGCAGGTCACCCGGATCCTCGTAATGGGTGGTCAGCGCATGCCAGTCGGCGACGAAGAAGAAGCACTCGTAGTTGTGCTGCAACTCGATCCAGTTCTTCAGCACACCGTGGTAGTGGCCCAGATGCAGGCGCCCGGTGGGGCGCATGCCGGAGATCACGCGCTGGTTGGTACCCTGGTTACTGCTCACGGAATCTATCCCTTCCTCTCAGAATAAAACGGGCGCATCCACGCCCGGTCAGTCGTCTCAGAACATGCCGCCGGAGAAGGCGAACAGCAAGGCCAGAAGCATTGCCGTGCGATCCACGTCGTTGATGCGCACGCGGCCGTCCGCCATCGCCAGCGTGCCGTGCCAGTAGCCGGCCTCGGCATCGCGACGGACCCAGCCATCCGCAGCCAGGGCATGCAACTGCGCGTCCAGGTCGATATCGGGATACGCGGCGTCGAATTCGGCCACCCATTCCAGCCCGAGTCGCAGATCGCTGTCCAGCCGCAGGGTCTCCAGCGGGCGGGTCGTCAGACTTTGCTGCGTGCCATGCAGGCCGAGCTCGGCGTCCAGCGCGACCTGCCGGGGCGGCTCGTCGTTCAGCGACGCCCGCAACTGGATCGCCGGCTGGTGTTCAATCATGCCGCCCAGGGCATCGATCATCGCCGAACCGATCAGGGCATTGCGCTGCTCGCCCTCGATGCCGCGCGCGTCGACCGCTTCCAGCTCGGCCAGAAACTGCAGCATGCTGGGACGGTCCCAGCGCAGGATCGCCGCCTGCAGGTCCAGGGCCATGAGCGTCAGGGCATCCCCCGCGCCATCATCCACCCGGGCGTGATCGACCTGCAGACGCAGGCGCGAGTCCATGCGGTCGTTGTTCGTATGCTGGAAGGCGTCGAGGCGGGGGCGCTCCAGGTGAAGGCGGGTCGCCTCGCCCTCACGCAGTTCGATCACGGCCGCCGCCAGGCCGCCTTCGTAGTCCGGCAGCCGCCCGAAGACCCCGTCGGCATCGGCCTCGAAAACCGTGGCATAACGTGCCTCGCGCGCCTCCCACGAGAAGCTGGCATCGGACAATCTCGTTTCCGGCAGGTCCAGGCTCACCAGGATCTGCTCGGACGACCAGGCGAAGCGCCCCTGGCCCGCCGCAAGATCCAGCCACAGCGGACCGCCCACCGTAGCGGCGTGTTCGGCCACCTCGGGCACGCTCATCAGGTCCATGCGCAGATCGTCGAACGCAATGCGGGTGGTCACACCACCGCCGATCCCCGAGCGCGAATGCACCTGTAGATCCAGCGAGCGCAACAGATGGGCGAGCAGCGAGTCGTCCGGGGCGGCCAGGGCATCCAGATCCACGAAGGAATCGCCGCGCGCCCCCAGCAGGCCATGGCGCACAGCGTGTACCAGGGGGATCTCGAAGCGCCCGTCGGCATCCTCCAGGATCAGCCGACTGCGACCGCTGGCGGCCAGGTAGCCGCGCTCGTATTCGAGCATCTCGTGACGCAGATACACCTCGCCAAGCTGCGCCTCGTGTGTCTCGGCGACGGTACCCTCGACCTGTGTGCCGACCACCACCGGCCAGATGGCCGCCACTGCCAGCACCACCACCGCAAGAACCACCCACTTACGCATTGCGCCTCCCTGCGGCCGTGCCGCGCCGTGATCCCCGCCGTCGGCCGGGGCTATTCATCCAGAAATCCCACGTCGCCCAGGCCATGCCGCATCACCTCGGGCGCGTCGCCGGTCAGATCCACCACACTGGTGGCCTCCAGGGTCCCGGCGCCGCCGTCAACCACCAGATCCACCACCTTGCCCAGGCGCTCCTCGATCTCCCAGGGCTCGCTCAACGGGACTTCATCCCCGGGGAGTTGCAGGGTCGCGGACATCAGCGGCGACCCCAGCTCTTCCAGCAGCGCCGAGACAATCGGGCTCGCCGGCACGCGCATACCGATCGTACGGCGCTTCGGGTGCTGCAGCCGCCGCGGGACCTCGCGGGTGGCGGGCAGAATGAACGTGTAGGCCCCCGGGGTCAGGGCCTTCATCAGGCGAAAGGCGGTGTTGTCCACCTTCGCGTACACGCCCAGTTCCGAGAGATCGCGGCACAACAGCGTCAGGTGATGGGTCTCGTCCACCTGACGGATGCGGCGAATGCGATCCGCCCCGGTCTTGTCGCCCGGCAGGCAGGCCAGCGCATAGCAGGCATCCGTCGGCAGGGCGATGACGGCCCCCTCCTGCAGCTGGTCCAGGACCTGCCGTATCAGCCGGGGCTGGGGATTATCGGGGTGGATCGAGATCATGGGACAAGTCGGTGCGGTGATCGGCCGCGCAGTGTAGCGCATCCATCGGCGCGCCCATAAGAACGAGCCCTTAAGGAGACGCTGATTGAATCGCGCGCTCGCGCTCGAGTCGCTTTTGCGTGCGAACAAGGCGCGGTGACTGCCGTGCAGTCACTCTGCACAAGGGAGCCGCAACGCCGTGCGCGCGCAAAAGCGGCCGAGCCCCTGCTTTGAATGGTTTGTGGGGTTAGTGCCCCCTGTTCCCCGATCCTGCGTTGCGCCGCTTGCGGGTAGAACCACTACCCGCTGCTCGACGCGCCTTGTCTCGGAAAACAGGGGGCACCAACGCGAGCGCGCGATTCAATCAGCGTCTCCTTAACGGCATCCGCCCGCCGACATCGTTAGACTGGTGCCCTTACCGAGGAGAATGCCGATGCTGTACATGATCCAGGGCGAGGATGCCCCCGATTCGCTGGATGCGCGCCTGGCCGCGCGCCCGGAACACGTCGCCCGGCTGCAGGCCCTGCGCGACGACGGCCGGCTGGTCCTGGCCGGCCCCTGCCCCGCCATCGACAGCAACGACCCGGGCCCGGCCGGCTTCACCGGCAGCCTGATCGTCGCGGAGTTCCCCTCGCTGGAGGCCGCACGGGAGTGGGCCGACGCCGACCCCTACGTGGCGGCCGGCGTGTACACCACGGTCGACGTACGCCCGTTCAAGCAGGTGTTTTGATGAAGCGGCGCATCCTGACTACAGCCCTGAGCGCCCTGGCGCTCGCCGGGCTGCTCGCCGCCTGCGACACGCAGGACCAAGCCACGCCGGAGTTCACCGGTGACGACGTCACCACGGATACCGGGGACGCCGATACCGTCGCTATCGTCAACGGTGAAGCGATCACCCGCGCCGACCTGTTCGCCTACGCCGGCATGGACGAGGATCCCGGCCCGGCCGCGAGCGACGGCACGCTGGAGGAAGTCATCAGCCTTGAGCTACTGCGTCAGGAGGCGGTCGCCCGCGGGCTGGATACCGATGCCGAGACCCGGCGCATCCTGCGCATGGTCGAGACCAACCTGCTGGCTTCGCTGCTGATGGAGCGCATCACCGCAGAGCTCGACATCACCCAGGCGGACCTCGAGGCGGAGTACGACCGCCAGATCGAACAGATCCGCGGCACCGAATATCGCGCGCGGCACATCCTGGTGGAAGAGGAGGAACGCGCCCGCGAACTGCTCGAAGAGCTGGAAGCCGACGCGGACTTTGCCGAACTGGCCGAGGCCCATTCCACCGATCCGGGCTCGGCGGCCCGTGGTGGCGAACTTGGCTGGTTCGCCCCGGAACAAATGGTCCCCGCATTCAGCGAGGCGGCCATGGCGCTGGAACCGGGCGAGACCACCGCGGCACCGGTCGAGAGCCGCTTCGGCTGGCACATCATCCGCCTGGAGGAAACCCGCGATACCCCGGTCCCGGAACTGGAAGACGTGCGCGCCGAGCTGATCGAAATCCTCGAAAGCCGTGCCATCCAGGAGTATCTGGAGGCGCTGCGCGAGGATGCCGACGTCGAGATCCCGACCCGGCCCGCCAACCAGTAAGGCCGGAACGCTGTGTACCCAACGGGTACGCCGCGTCCGTTTCAGTGCCCGTCGTGCCCGGCCCCATGGCCCATGTCGCGAGCGTCTCCGTCCATATGGTGCCCGCGGGGGTGACCCTCACCGGCACCCTCGCTCCGCTGCACCCGGGCATGGATCGCCATGGTTTCACCGTCGGCAAACTCCAGAAGAACCGGGATCCAGTCCCCCGCCGTCAGCGGCTCGTGCAGGCCGATGAACATCAAATGCAGTCCGCCCGGCTCCAGCACCAGGGTCTCGCCAGCCGGGAGTTCCAGGCCGTCGACCTGGCGCATGCGCATCACGCCATCCACATGGGCATGCTCGTGTAGCTCCACCACCTTCGCGATGGGCGCCTCCGCCGCAACGATCCGATAATCCTGATCGCCGCTACTGCGGAGCACGAAGTACCCCCCCGTCATGTCGCCCGGCATCAGGCGAATCCACGGCGTCCCCTCCATCTCCAGACCATCGCGACATTCGCAGATCTGCGGCGCCTCGGCCAGGACCGGAGCCGCAACGCCGCCCGCCAGCAAACCCGCCGCCAAAAGGCCGCCAAGAAACAGCTTGGATCCCTTCATCGCCTTTATCCTCATTTAAGCAAACCGTAATATTGGCACAACAGGGACCGACCGCAACCGCGGGGGTTCCCCCACAAACCGCGATGGTATGATGTGGCCCGCTGCGGGAACCTCCGGCCCGCGCGCTTCTCCAAGCGACGAGCCACACCCGGCTTGCCAGTACCGCGAACACAACCGAGATACCCATGCCGCGCGCCCTCCGCCGAGCCATCCTCCCTGTCCTGATCCTCGCCGTCGCGGTGGTGGGATTCATGATTCTGCGCGCGACCGGGCCCTCGGCCCCGCCGCCGGAGGCCAGCGAACGCACCTGGCCGGTGCAGGGTCTGACCGCCGAGCCCGGCACCCACCGCCCGGGCATCATCCTGAACGGACGCAGCCAGTCCGCCCGCGATGCGCTGCTGCGTGCCGCGGTCGAGGGCGAGATCGAAGACGTGCCGGCGCGCGCAGGACAGCGGGTGGCGTCGGGCGATGCCCTCGTCCGCATCGACCCGCGCGAGGCCCAGCTCCTGCTGGACCAGCGCGAGGCCGAACGCCGGGAACTGGAAGGCGCGGTCGAGAGCGAGGAACTGCGCGCCCGCTTCGACCGCGAGGCCCTGCGCCGCGAACGCGAACTGCTGGCGATCGCCGAGCGCGGCCTGGAACGGGCCCGCGACCTGCGCGGACGCAATCTCGGTTCCGAATCCGACGTCGATGCCGCGCGCGAACGCCTGCAACAGGCCAGCATCACCGTGGACAGCCGCGAGCAGGCCGTGGCCGATGCCCCGATGCGCCGGGCCCAGGCCGAGGCCCGCCTGGCGCGCGCCCGCGCCGCCGAGGCGCAGGCCGCGATCGACCTGGAACGCACCACCATCCGCGCCCCCTTCGACGCCCGCATCGTGGACGTCGAGGTTGCCACTGGCGAACGCGCCCGGCCGGGGGACCCGCTGTTGAGGCTGTACGCCGTGGACGATCTGGAGATTCGTGCCAGCCTCCCTGAGCACCTGGTCGCCCGGGTCGAGGCCCTGCTGCAGGAGGGCACATCCCTCCCCGCGCACGCGACGGTCGGCGGCCACGAGATCGAGACCGAGCTCGCGCGCCTGGAGGGCGAGACCCGCAGCGGCGACTCCGGGATGCGCGGGGTGTTCGAGGTTCGCTCGGGCGGCCAGCGCCTACCGCTGAATCGATTCGTCGAGCTGCGCCTGCAGCTGCCCGAGGAGCCCGACAGCCTGGCCGTTCCGTTCGAGTCCCTGTTCGGGCGCGACCGCGTGTTCCGCGTGGTCGACGGCCGCCTGGAGTCGCTGCAGGTGGACCGTCTGGGTGACTTCATCGACGCGGACGGCAACACCCTCGCCCTGATCCGCAGCGACGCGATCGCCGCTGGCGACACCCTGATCGCCACCCGCCTGCCGAATGCCGTGGATGGCCTGCGGGTCGAGGTTGAAGAACAGGATTCCGGCCGATGAGCGAATCGGAGACCGGCAGCGCGCCGGCGTCCGGGCAGCCCATGCCTGGTGGCGGCGCGCAGGAACACGACGGGCCTCCACGCGGCCCGATCCAGCTGTTTCTGGAGCATCGCCTCGCCGCCAACCTGCTGATTGCACTGATGCTGCTGGCCGGGGCCTTTGCCCTGACCAAGCTGAATACCCAGTTCTTCCCCAACTTCGAACTCGACTTCGTGACCGTCGAAGTGCCCTGGACGGGGGCCAGCGCGGAGGATGTCGAACGCGCCATCGTCGACCCGCTGGAGCAGGACCTGCGCACCGTCGACGGCCTGCGCAACATGACCTCCACCTCGGCACTGGGCATCGGCGTGGTCACCATGGAGTTCGAGGCCGGGACCGACATGACCCTGGCGCTGGAGCAGGTCAACGACCGTGTGAACCAGCAGCGCAACCTGCCAGAGGCCGCCGAGACCCCGGTGGTCACCCGCATCATCCGCTACGAGCCGGTGGCGCGGTTGCTGCTGACCGGCCCCGAGGACCCGCAGCAACTGCGCATCCTCGCGCGTCAGTTCGAACGCGAACTGCTGGATGCCGGCATCGCGCGCATCGAGTTCACCGGCCTGACCGAGGACGAGATGGCCATCCAGGTGCCATCCGCAACGCTCTACCGCCTGGACATGACGCTCGCGGATATCGGCGAGCAGATCCGCGCCATGGCGCAGGACCTGCCGGCCGGCTCGGTGGGTCGCGACGACACCGCACGCCAGATCCGCAGCCTGGAGCAAGCGCGCGACATCGTCAGCTTCGAGCGCCTGGTACTGCGCGGCGATGGCGAGCTGGGGCGCCTGACCCTGGGCGATATCGCGACCCTGGACCTGCGCCATCGCGACGGGCAGGTACGCGTCCGCGCCAACGGCCAGCGGGCGATCGAGATGCAATTGCTGCGCTCGGAGACCGGCGACTCCCTCGCCGCCGCGCAGGTGCTGGAGGACTGGCTGGCCGAAACCCGCCCCGCCCTGCCGCCCGGGGTTGATCTACAGGTCACCGATGCCTTCTGGGAGCTCCTGTCCGAGCGCATCACGCTGCTGCTGAAAAACGGTCTGGGCGGCCTGTTGCTCGTCCTGGCAATCCTGTTCCTGTTCCTCAACCGCCACATCGCCCTGCGCGTGGCACTGGGCATCCCGATCGCGTTCACCGCCGCCTTCGTTGTGCTGTGGGTGGTCGGCGGCTCGATCAACATGATCTCGCTGTTCGGCTTCATCATGTCGCTGGGGATCATCGTCGACAACGCCATCGTGGTCTCGGAGCACGCCTACAGCCTGCACCAGCGCGGAATGTCGGCCAGCCGTGCCGCGCGCGACGGGGCCCGGCGCATGGTCGGCCCGGTGATCGCCGCCTCGCTGACCACGGTCGCCGCCTTCCTGCCGCTGATGCTGATCGGGGGGATCATCGGCAACATCCTGTTCGACATCCCGCTGGTGGTGATCTGCGTCATTGTCGCCACCTTGCTGATCGCCTTCCTGATCCTGCCTGCACACCTGAAGGGCGTGATGCACCGGCTCAAGCCGCCGCGCCCGGGCAGCCTGCGCGAGCGGTTCGACAACGGCTTCGAGGGCTTCCGCAACGGCGCCTTCCGCCGCGCGGTCACGGTCTCGGTCAATCATTCCGGCACCACTCTTGCCTTGGCCGTCGGCGCTCTGATCCTGGCCATCGGCCTGGCCGCCAGCGGGCGCATCGGCTTCACCTTCTTCCCGTCGCCGGAGGGCACCATCGTCAATGCCGGCGTCAACTTCGTCGCCGGCACCCCGCCGGAGCGGGTGGAGGCCTTCCTGATCCACGTCGAGGAGGCCCTGGCGGAGACCGAACAGGAGCTCGGCGGCGACCTGGTGCGCGCCTCGGTGACTCGGCTTGGGCGCGGGATCGACCCCGGCGACGGCAACGCCCCACGCGGCGACCAGTTCGGCAACATCCAGGTCGAACTGGCATCGCCGGAACAGCGCGAGGTGCGCAACCGCCAATTCATCCAGGCCTGGGAGGAGCGCGTGCGCCAGGCCCCGGGCATCGAGAATTTCAGCATCGACGAGCGCCAGACCGGCCCGCCAGGACGCGATCTGGAGGTCCGCCTGACCGGCGACGACCCGCATGTGCTGAAAAATGCGGCACTGGAACTGGCCGATATCTTCGACGACTTTGCCGGCACCTTCGCCACCAACGACGACACCCCGTTCGGCCGCGAACAGCTGGTGTTCCAGGTCAAGCCGGAGGGCCGCGCCCTGGGCCTGACCACCGAATCGGTCGGTGCCCAGCTGCGCGACGCCTTCGACGGCCACCTCGCCCAGCTCTACCAGGACGGGCTGGAAGAGGTCGAGGTGCGCGTGCGCCTGCCGGATCACGAACGCCATTCCAGCGAGAGCCTGGAGCGGCTGAACCTGCGCCTGCCGAGCGGCGAATTCGCCCCGCTGGGCAGCGTGGTCGATCTGCGCTCGCGCCAGGGCTTCGAGACCCTGCGCCATGCCGATACCCGCCTGGCCATCCAGGTCTCTACCGAGGTCGACCGCAGCGTGAACAACGCCGCGCGCATCCGTGCTGCGCTGGAGGACGGCCCGCTGGACGACCTCGCGGCACGCTACGGCATCGAGTATTCCTTCGAGGGGCGTGCAGCCGACCAGGCCGAGACCTTCGCCGACATGCGCACGGGCCTGATCCTGGCGCTGGGGCTGATGTACATCACCCTGGCCTGGGTGTTCGGCTCCTGGGGCTGGCCACTGATCGTGATGGCGATCATCCCGTTCGGCATCCTCGGCGCCCTGCTCGGACACTGGATCCTGAATGTGGAGCTGACCATCCTGTCGCTGTTCGGCCTGTTCGGCCTGACCGGGATCGTGGTCAACAACTCGATCATCCTGGTGAGCTTCTACCAGGGCCTGCGCGAGGCCGGGCTGGCCCTGCAGGAGGCGATCGTCGAGGCCGCCTGCCAGCGCCTGCGCGCGGTGATCCTGACCTCGGTCACCACCATCGCCGGCCTCACCCCGCTGCTGTTCGAACGCTCGGTCCAGGCCCAGTTCCTGATCCCGATGGCGATCTCCATCGTCTTCGGCCTGGCCATCGCCACCGTGCTGGTACTGTTCGTGATCCCCGCCCTGCTGCGCCTCTACGAGGGCCGCTTCGACCGCGGCGCCACCACCACCCACCACGCCACCGAATAGTCCTCCCTGCCCCTCGTGGGCCTGTATTTTCACCACGAAGCGCACGAAGACACGAAGTAGGGCCAGGGCAAGGTCAAGGGCGGTCACAGGAAGGTTGGAAGACAAGAAGGATGATCGGGATGTGAGCCCTGGCGGGGGACTCGAGACACCCCCAGGTGCCTGCCCTACCCTCGACGCTCTAACCCAGTCCCTCTTCCGGTCTTCGCGTCTTCCTGTCGGTGCCCTTGACCTCTTTCGTGTCTTCGTGTGCTTCGTGGTGAATCAACAGCCCTGGCCCGGCGGCATGCGATGGTCTGTCGGGCTATACTGGGACTGTATGTTCGAAGGGAGTACGCCGTGACTGCATCCCTCGCGCTCGACCAGATGACCACGACCGAAAAGCTCCGCGCCATGGAAGAGCTCTGGGAAGACTTGGCGCGCACTCCCGCGGATATCCCCGTCCCGGACTGGCATCGCGAGGTACTGGAGCAGCGCCAGGCGTCCGCGGCCAGCGGCGACGCCCGATTCCATCCCTGGGGCGACGTCAAGCAACGCCTGCGCAACAGGTAACCCTCTGCCTTGCGCTTGATCGAACTCCTCGACGCGGCGGAAGAGGACCTAGCCCGAGGGGCTGCCTTCTACGCCTCCCGGTCCCCGGGGCTGGGCGAGTACTTCCTCGATGCCCTCTTTTCCGACATCGACTCCCTGCTCCTGTACGCCGGCGTGCACGAGGAACATCATGGTTTCCACCGTCTGCTTTCCCGCCGTTTCCCCTTCGCGATCTACTATCGGGTCGATGACGAGATCATCCGCGTCTGCGCCATCCTTGATTGCCGCCAGGCCCCCGGCCATCTCGCCACGCGCCTGAGCATTCCAGACGAGTAGCCCGAATTTTCACCACGAAGCGCACGAAGACACGAAGAAGGGCCAGGTCAAGGGCGATTCCACCACAGAGGGCACGGAGAAATGTGATGGCGGGCCAGGGAAGGTGCGGAACGCTGGGGCGAGAAGGACGGTGAGTGATCCAGTCAGACCAGTGGCAGGGCATTAGTGCATTTCTCTTGGCACAGAGACGGCTTCCTGCCCGGTTCAAAACCTTCTTGGATTTTCTCTGTGTACTCCGTGTCCTCTGTGGTCCAATCGCCCTTCTTCGTGTGCTTCGTGGTGGGTCAAGCAGGCTCGGCACGGCGGCGGTCAGCGAGGCGGATGGGAATGGATGCCAGCAGCCCGGCGAGGAACAGGAACAGGCAGAACAGGATGGCGTTCTCGAGGCCCAGCCAGACCTGGAGCAGCCCGATGCCGAGCAGGCCGAAGATCGCCGCGGCCTTGGACGCCAGCCCCCAGAACCCGAACCAGCGCCCGGCCTCGCGCGCCGGGACCATCAGCGCCACCAGCGCACGCCCGGCGGACTGCGCCGAGCCGAGGCAAAGCCCGGCCAGGATGCCGACGCCGAGGAACACCATCTGCGCCTCCACCGGCCGTCCCAGCAGCACGCTCAGCCACTGGGCGATGGTCGGCGTGGCAAAGATCGCCAGCACCGCCAATGCCCAAAGCACCAGCGTGATGCGATAGATGCGCACCGGCCCCGCGCGGTCCTGCAGGAACCCGAAGCCCACGGCACCGATCACCGCGGTGATCTGGGTCACCACGAACATCATCACGCGCGTCGGTTCGTCCCACTGGATCACCTGCGCACCGTAGATGAAGGTGAAGGCGATGATGATGTAGATCCCGGCCATCACGAAAAAGATGGACACGAACAGGGCGCGCAGGTCGCGGCGCTCGCCCAGCGTGACCAGCGAGGCCTTGACCCGCTTCCAGCCGAGTCCCAGCTGGACGTTGCGCGCCATGCGCCGACGGGTACCGCGCTCCTTCAGGAACAGGAAGGTCGGCAGCGCCGAGACCAGGAAGAACGCGGCCGCGAACGGCCCGACCCAGCGAATGCGCTCGAAGTTCTCCGCGCTCACCTCGCCCAGAAGCCCCAGGGCAAAGGCCGTCGCCACCAGCCCGCCGATATACCCGAGCCCCCAGCCCAGCCCCGAGATCCAGCCGAGCTTCTCCGGCGGGCCCAGGTCCGGCAGGAAACTGGCGATGAAGGACTCGCCGATGGCGTAGCCGAAGTTGGAGGCGATGATCAGCGCCATGCCGAAGAACACCAGCCCCGGCTCGACGAAATACAGCAACGCGGTGGTGATGATCGTCAGCACCCACGAGGCGGCGAGGAACCGCTTGCGCGAGGCCGTGGCATCCATGATCGCCCCGGCGAACGGGGCCGCCACGATCACCATCGCGTAGCTGACCGCCAGGGCCACGCTCCACAGCAGGTTACCCAGGCGGTAATCCGGGGCGTCGCCGACGATCACCCGCGTGAACAGATCGCCGAAGATCACGGTGATGATCAGCAGGGTGTAGGCCTGGTTGGCGAAGTCGAACATCGCCCAGCCAAAGATCTCGCGGCGCGGGGCGGGGGCGCTCTCGGGGTAACGCCGAGTCAGGGGCATGCAGGGGGTCCGATAGGTATCGCGGCGCTCATGCTAACGCAGCTCAGCGCTCGCGGATCAGCAGGGCATCGCCATCGGGCTCGAGCGCGAAGTGCTCGAGAAAGCTCTGGCCCAGCCGCGAACGGGGCAGGTCGGCGTCCGGCAGGATAATCGCGCTGACCCCGGCACGGCGCAGCGAGCCGATCTGCACCTGCCCGATGCGTACCCGCTGCCCATGCCGCGTGCCGTACGCGCCGCGGATGCGCACCGACCGCCCGGCGTCGGGGTCGATCCCGGCCCGTTCGGCATCGGTCGCCCGCAACAGAACAGAATCCACCTCCGGATCCACCACAACCGTCACCGCCACGCCATTCAGCCCTGCCGTCAACGCATGATCGCCCCGCGAGTCCCGGTGCACCCGGATCTCGGCATCCCCCTCACGGGGCGCGTCCGGGCGCGCCGGCGTCCGCCGCGGCTCCACCCGCAATTCGCGCTGCTCGCCGTCGATCTCCACCCAGGCCGCCCCCGGCCGCGTGCGCAGGACCCGTACACCGCCCGGCCCGGTCTCGCCGGTGGCGACTACCGCCCGCTCGTCCCCCAGCGACACCACCGCGCGGTCCCCGAACACCGCGTGCAGGCGCAACTCCTCCGCCGCCAGCGGGGCCGGCCAGCCGAGCACCAGCCACGCCACCAGACTCATCGCGGCGGATGCAGGCCACCACCTGTGAACAGACCATCGGAACATGCCGCCGTTATAGCGCATTCGCCTGAATGGAACCGGAACAACCCGCGAGACACCAACCCGTGGGACCTGCAGGCCCGGGTCCCGCCGCCTGCTACCATCAGGGCGTGCACATCGCCGTGGAGCCACCGTGTCCTCATCGTCCCCGTCCGCCGAAGCCAGCCCGACTCCTACCCGGCACATCGCCGTGCGCCATGCCTTCACCCTGACGCTGCTGGTGATCGGGCTGTGGCTGATGCACATGAACCTGCGGGTCCTGCCGGAGGCCGGCGTGGTGGCGCTGTGGATCGCCGTGACCCTGCTGATTGCCCACGGCGGCTTCCGGCGCCACCGGATCCGGCGCGCGGCATTCCTGCGCGGCTACCTGGAGCCCACCAGCCAATGGCCTCGCCGCCTGCGCGGCGGACCGCTGATGGCCCTGCGCCACCTGGTCATCGGCGCCTTGCTGGGCGGCCTGCTACTGATCACGCTCGCGCGCATCCCGACACAGGAAGTCTGGGCCGCCCTGCTGGTCGCCGGGTTTGTGCTGGTGCTCGGCGAGGCCCTGTTCGCCCGGCTGCTGCGCGGCCATGCCCACCCGCAGTTCGCGCCCGAACTGGCCCGGAGCGGGGCCCTGCGGGTCACCGGTCTGCTACTGATTGTCGTCCTGCTGGTACTGGCCCTGCAGGCCCGCTACCCCGACTTGACCGGCGCCACGCTGGAACAGGCGGTGTGGTTCCTGGTCCATCACGAGGCCGCGCGCAGCCACCTGCTGGAGGCCGGGTTGCAGCTGGCTGCGGCGCAGGACGCCCTGCGCCTGTGGCTGGGCCAGCAGTGGTTCCCGCAGGGCGTGGAGTCGCTGCCGGCCCTGCTCGGCTGGCTGCTGGTACTCGCGGAACAGGCCTTCCTGGCCCTCGGCTTCCTGCTCCTGGCCAACGGCCTGCTGCCGCTGCGCCCGACGAACGACACCCTGGGCGACCCGCGCAACGCCCCCGTCATCGAGTAGCGCGGACCCCGCCATGCCGTCGTGCATCCCGCAAGCCCCAACCGGCACCCGGCCATGGCGATGACGGCGGGGTGGCATACGGCCTGGACCTGGCTGGTCCTGACCCTGCTGGCCAGCGCCAGCCTGTTGTGGCTGGCCAGCCAGCACGAACCCCGTAACTGGGAAGAGGCCGCTCCGCTGACCCTGCAACTCGGCGAGCAGCGCTACCAGGTCGAGCAAGAACGCCTCACCCGTCTCGAACGCTTCACGCTCGAATGGCTGGAGGCGGGGGACGCCGAGGCCCGGGACCACTGGCAAGGCCGCGTGGATACCGAACTCGATGCCCGTTTCGCGGAACTGCACGACCGCGTCCCCGAGGTCGCGGACTGGTACTACTCGCTGGGCGCCGAATACATGCGCCTGTGGCTGCGCGGGACCCAGTGGCTGGGTGACGCCGAACCGGATGCCCCCGCACGGATGCTGCGCGAGCGCCTGCTGCCCGAGGCGCTGTGGGATCACGCCCTGCGGGACCTGGCGACCCGCATCGAATGGGGCGTGGACGAGCAACAACGCCAGGTTCGCGACGCCTGGCGCCTGGAGTTGGCCGAGCGTCTCGCGGACGCGCGCATCCCGGACCCGCCGCCGCGCGCCGGCGGGGGCTCAGCGGCCGAGATCGAGCGCGGCCACGCCCTGCACACGGCGCTGGATATCGACCTGGAGCGCTTCGATCAGCGCACCGGCCTGGCGGCCACGGCCGCTGCCGGCACCGGGCTCGCGACCCCGTTGATCGCGCGGGCCGTGCAGGCCCGGCTAGCCACCCGTGCCACGCAGGCGGGGCTGGCGCGCAGCCTCGGTCGCGCCGGGCGCGCGGGCGCCCTTGGTGCCGGGGTCTGCGCCTGGAGCGGTCCGTTCTCGCTGGGCTGTGGCATCACCGCTGCCGGGGCCACGATCATCGGCGTGGACTGGCTGCTCCTGCGGCTCGACGAGACCCGCCACCGCGAAGACCTGGAGCAGGCCCTGCACGAGGCCCTGGACGCCCTGCACGCCGAGACCCGCCTGGCCTGGCAGCAGGCGATCGCCGAACGCGTCGAGGCCCGGCACGCGGCCAGTCGCGCGTCGGTCGAGAACACCTTCCAGCCCTGGCGCCGACCGGGACCAACGTCGGGGGTTGCGTCCGGAGATGGCCACGGCCCCTCCGGGGCCTCGCCATGACGGGAAAACGAGCACCGTCATCGCGAGGAGCGCAGCGACGTGGCGATCTCCGTGGGTGGCCCCGGCGTCGGCCGGGGCGGACGTCGGGGGTTTCGCCCGGAGGTTACTCGCTGCGCTCGCCCTTCGGGCCGACCTGCGGCCGTTCAACGCGCTTCGCGCTTTTGTGCCACGGCCCCTGGCGGGGCCTCGCAATGACGGGGGCAAGGAGCACCGTCATCGCGAGCGCCGCAGGCGCGTGGCGACCTCCGTGGACACCCCGGCGCCAACCAACGGGGACATTACGACTTGGGGCCTGCAGTTTCTCGGCAGTCGAGCAGTGCTGCGTTACACTCCGCACACCGTTACCTCGCGCCCGCGCCTACTGATGAATACGATTCCCAAGCGCCACAAGACCGTCCCCGTCCGCGTCGGCAACGTCACCGTCGGCGGCGACCACCCAGTGATGGTGCAATCGATGACCAATACCGACACCGCGGACGCCCTGCGCACCGCCGTGCAGGTGGCGGAACTCGCGCGCGCCGGCTCCGAGGTCGTGCGCATCACGGTGAACTCCGAGGCCGCGGCGAAGGCCGTACCGGAGATCCGCGAACGCCTGGATGCGATGGGACTGGACGTGCCGCTGGTCGGGGACTTCCACTTCAACGGCCACAAGCTGCTGACTCAATACCCGGAGTGCGCGCAGGCGCTGGCCAAGCTGCGCATCAACCCGGGCAACGTCGGGCGCGGCTCGAAGCGCGACAGCCAGTACGCGGCCATGATCGAGACCGCCTGCGAGTACGACAAGCCGGTGCGCATCGGCGTGAACTGGGGCAGCCTCGACCAGGCCCTGCTCGCACGGATGATGGACGCGAACAACGAGCGCGCCGACCCCCTGTCACCGGAAGCGGTGATGCAGGAGGCCCTGATCACCTCGGCGCTGGAGAGCGCGGCCGAGGCCGAACGTATCGGCCTGCCGCATGACCGCATCATCCTGTCGGCCAAGGTCAGCGGCGTGCAGCCGCTGATCTCGGTCTATCAGGACCTGGCCGCGCGCTGCGACTACCCGCTGCACCTGGGGCTTACCGAGGCCGGCATGGGCGCCAAGGGCATCGTCGCCTCCACCGCCGCGCTGTCCGTACTGCTGCAGCAGGGCATCGGCGACACCATCCGCATCTCGCTGACTCCCGAACCCGGCGGCGACCGCACCCAGGAGGTGCTGGTCGCACAGGAGATCCTGCAGAGCATGGGGCTGCGCAGCTTCCTGCCGTCGGTGGTGGCCTGCCCCGGCTGCGGGCGCACCTCCAGCGAGTACTTCCAGCACCTGGCGCAGGACATCCAGACCTACATCCGCCACCAGATGCCGACCTGGAAGCAGCAGTATCCGGGCGTGGAGGAGATGACCGTCGCAGTGATGGGCTGCGTGGTCAATGGCCCCGGTGAGAGCAAGCACGCCAACATCGGCATCTCCCT
This sequence comes from Thioalkalivibrio sp. ALMg13-2, assembly GCF_000381185.1. NCBI lineage: Bacteria > Pseudomonadati > Pseudomonadota > Gammaproteobacteria > Chromatiales > Ectothiorhodospiraceae > Thioalkalivibrio > Thioalkalivibrio sp. ALMg13-2. The sequence continues at coordinate 133,908 of NZ_KB906104.1, forward strand.
GCCCGGCACGGGCGAGCAGCCGGTGGCCCCGGTCTACGAGGACGGCGAGAAGACCGTGACGCTCAAGGGCGAGCGCATCGCCGAGGAATTCCAGGCCCGCGTCGAGGCCTACATCGAACGCCGCTACGGCCAGACCGCGTAGCGCTCACGCGCAACACGAAGAAAAGCCAGGTCAAAAGCGCATTACAGGAAGGTTGGAAGATGGGAAGGGTTATTGAGGTGTGGGGTATTGGCTAGCGCCCCCTCTACACCCTTTACGGTTTAACCCAATCCCTCTTCCAGTCTTCGCGTCTTCCTGTCGATCACCCCTGAACTACTTCGTGCCTTCGTGTGCTTCGTGGTGAAAACCCTACCCGCGCCCGGACCTAGGCGGGCGGTTCGTGTCCCCTCACAAGGGCGCTCGTAGCGCGCTACTTCCCTTCGAAGCGCTGGATCAGGGCCTTGAGTTCGGCCGCCTCGGCCTGCATGCGGGCGCTGGCGTCGCGGGCATGGGCGGAGACGGAGCCGGTCTCGGTGGCAACGTCGCGGATGGACGTCACGTTGCGGTTGATCTCCTCGGAGACCGCGCTTTGTTCCTCCACGGCCGTGGCGATCTGGGTGTTCATCTCGGTGATCTGGGCGACCGCCTCGCGGATGGTGGTCAGCGAGTCGCCCGCCGCCTGGGCCTTTTCCACGCCGTCGGCGGCCTGCTCCTGACTGGCGCGCATCGCGGACATCGCCTCGCGCGCACCGGACTGCAGGGTCTCGATCATGTTGCGGATGGTCACGGTGGATTCATCCGTGCGTTGCGACAGCGAGCGCACCTCGTCCGCCACCACCGCGAAGCCGCGCCCGTGCTCGCCGGCGCGGGCGGCCTCGATGGCCGCGTTCAGCGCCAGCAGGTTGGTCTGTTCCGCGATCTCGCGGATCACGCTCAGGATCTTGTCGATCTCCTCCGTGCTGGCTTCCAGCTTGCCCAGCTTCTCCGCGGTGGACTCGACCTCCGCCGCCATGCGGTTGATCACGGACACCGTGTCGTTCACGACATCCTGCCCGGCGCCGGTCTCCTTCTCGGCGTTGTTGGCGGCCTCGGCAGCCCGCGCGGAGTTGCTCGCCATCTCCTGGATGGTCGAGGTCATCTCGTTCATGGCCGTGGCGACCTGGTCGATCTCGTTCTGCTGGCGCTCCACGCCGGAGGCGGTCTGGTCCACGCTGCTGGCCATGGCGTGGGCGTCGTCGTTCACCGCGTCGGCCTTGTCCTCGATCCGTCCCAGCACGGTGCGCAGCTTCGCCTCGCCGAAATGCTGCACCAGCTCGAGTGACGCACTGTCATCGCGGCGCCCAGTGTAGATCGCCTCCATCACCGGGTTGTCGAACTGTTCCCGGGCGCGTGTAACCGCCTGGCGCACGCCGGAGGTGAACGCCAGCGACGCGATACCGCCGGCGGCAAAGATCAGTACCAGGAGGCCCGCCTGGGCCAGTGGCGAGGGCGCAAGGAACACGACCGCCAGCGCCAGCAGGAAACCGACCATCCAGGTCCCGGCAAGACGGCAGGTGAGACCGTGGTACCAGCGCCGCGCGAAACTCCGGCCCCGGTTGATCGCGGCATACACCTTCTCCGCACGGGAAACGTGTTCGCGTTCGGGGATCGCCCGAACCGACTCGTAGCCCGTCTTGCGCCCATTCTCGTAGGACGGCGTCACAAAGGCGTCCACCCAGTAGTGGTCACCGTTCTTGCGCCGGTTCTTGACGATACCCATCCAGGCCTGGTCGGCCTTCAGGGTCTCCCACATGTTCGCGTAGGCGGCCTCCGGCATATCCGGGTGGCGCACGATGTTGTGCGCCGTACCTTCCAGTTCCTCGCAGTCGAATCCACTGACCTCGACGAAGTCATTGTTGGCGTACCGGATGCGCCCTTTCTCGTCGGTGGCGGAGATCAGCTCGCCGTGCTGGTCGATCGAATACTCCGTCTGGGTGACGGGGAGGTTCTTGCGCATGTAGTGCGTCCTTTTGTTTGTTCCACGGGCTCCGGGCCCGTGGGATCAGCCATACGCCGTGGCCAACCCCTCTCGAATGCTGCGGATTATGATCGCCTATATACGACCCTGTACATGTATCGACCACCCCGAGAAAGACTTGAGCCACCGACCCGGCCCGGCGAAGCGCTCAGTGTTCCCCTCAGGAGCCGACAGGACGCGCGGCCGCCGCCAGCACGCGGCGAACCCCCTCGAAGGCCACCGGGGTCAGGTCCAGATCACGCGCGCGCCGGTCGGCATAGACCATGCCCAGCACGCGGTCACCGTCGCACAGCCGGGCGACCAGACAGTCCACCCCGCCGGTCAGGCGGCGGACAGCCGCGGGCATCTCGTCATGGATGCGGCGGCGATCCCACCACTGGGCGGTGTCCTCCTCCAGTACCCGGCCCAGCGGTCCGAGCGCGGACCGGTTGATCACGAAGTGGCTGAACTCCGGTTCGTGCAGGGTCCCGACCAGGTGCTCGGCGCGCAGACTCTCGCCATCGCGGGACAGACGGGCGAATACCACCCGGTTCAACCCCACGCCGAACTGCATCACTCGCAGCATCCGGCGTATCCGGGCCTCGCGATTCGTTTCCTGTTCGAGGGCGCGCAGCCCGGTCTCCAGGAGGTCGGCCCGCGGCATCAGGGCCAGACGCGGACGATAGCGCTCGCCCAGCCAGACGCGACCGGGGGTCTGCGGGTCCAGCGGCGGCCGCTGATACACGGCGACATCCTCGTTGAAGCGCTCGATGACCGCGCCCACGCGGTCCGCGGCTTCCTTGTCCGTCAGCCCCATCAGACCGGCCAGCAGTCCAAGGTCGCGATCGCCGCGCGCGGTGTCCATGCCGCGGAAGACCTGCCAGGCCACGGCGCTCGCGACCATGACCTCATAGGCCCGGTGATGGGCCGCGTTGACCGCACGCAGCGTGCCCTGTACCAGTTCCGGCAGGGCCATCTGCTCCGCCATGGCACGTGACAGGTCGTCCGTCGCATACCCCAGCGCGGCGTAACTGGCCTCGTCCGGCAGGGCGCTGAGCTCCAGCATCTCCAGCAGCCGATCCAGGCGCGGCTCGCCCTCGACCAGCAACGCCAGGAGGCCCAGCTGGTTCAGCAGGGCTGCCAGGGCCACCTCGCCCGGCTCGGTGTCGTGGCGCTTGTGCGCGATCTCGCCTGCGATCATTGCCGCCAGCCGCGACTGCGCCGCCAGCTCGCGATAGGCCTGGGGTCTTGTGACCACATCCTTGACGCGCGGGGCCTCGGCCGCCTCCCGATGCACGTTCTGCAATCCCAGCATGGAAATCGCGTCGCCCACCGCGTGCACCTCCTGGCGCAGACCGCGACGCGAGGCGTTGGCCCGCCGCACCAGGCGCAGACTCAGGCCGGGATCGCGCTCGGCGTAGCGCGCCAGTTCGCGCAGGGACCGATTCACCAGGGCATCCGGGTCCGCAAACACCGCATCGCTGGCTTCCAGAATCGGCCATTCCAGCGCCGCCAGGCGCGCGGCCTCTTCCATGTAGGGCGCGTCCTTGTCCAGGGACATGCTGTACCTCGCGCAGGGGAGTCGTTATCGTAAAGCCCGTCAACTATAGCAACGCATGCGGGCGGATGGCCTGTCCGGCATGGTGCTTAAGCAATGTGGGGTCGCGGTCCGTGAAGTATTTCCTGGGTATCGTCATTGTTTTCTCGTCAGTCTTCGGTGGATACTACTTTCATGGTGGCGACCTCCGGGTCATGTGGCAGCCCTACGAGTACTGGATCATCGGGGGTGCGGCGCTCGGGGCATTCCTGATCGCCAACCCGCCCCGAGTCGTCATCACCGTCTTCAAGTCCATCCCCAGCCTGATGAAGGGCAGCAAGTACAAGTCGGACGACTATCTCGACCTGCTGGCCATGATGTACAAGCTGTTCACCAAGGCCCGCAAAGAGGGCCTGATGGCGGTGGAAGCCGACATCGAGGAGCCGGAAGAAAGCGAGGTCTTCAAGGCCCATCCCCGGATCCTGCAGGATCACCACGCGATGGAGTTCATCACCGACTACATGCGCCTGATCATCTCCGGCAGCATGAACCCGCATGAACTCGATGCCCTGATGGACCTGGACCTCGAGACCCACCACGAGGAATCACACCAACCGGCCCACGCGGTTCACCGCGTGGCCGAGGCCCTCCCCGGCTTCGGTATCGTGGCGGCGGTCCTCGGCATCGTGATGACAATGGGCAAACTCGACGGCTCCATCGCGGAGATCGGCTCAAGCGTGGCGGCTGCCCTGGTCGGCTCGTTCCTCGGGATTCTTCTGGCCTACGGCTTTGCCGGGCCAACCTCGACCGCCCTCGAGTCCCGTGCCCAGGAGGAGGCCAAGTTCCTGCAGTGCATCAAGGCCTGCATCCTCGCCAATGTCCAGGGCTACAGCCCTCAGGTCGCGGTGGAGTTCGGCCGCAAGACCATGGAAAGCGCGATGCGCCCGAGCTTCTCCGAACTGGAAGAGTACGTGAAGGGGGCCTGACGGCCTCCGGATCACTACCATGGGAGTCGAGGACAAGACCCAGCCGATCATCGTCAAGAAGAAGGTGGTCCAGGGCGGCCACCACGGCGGCGCGTGGAAGATCGCTTTCGCCGACTTCACGCTCGCGATGATGGGCTTCTTCCTGGTGATGTGGCTGCTCGTTGCGCTGGATGACGACCAGCGCGCCGGCATATCCGAGTACTTCCAGAACCCCTCCGCATTCGTGGGCGAAGCTCCCGCGCCGGGCCAGGCGCCCGGTGACGGAACCGGCGTGGACCCATCGATCATCGACTTCGAGGGCATGCCGGAACTCATCCAGGACCCGGACGCCTTGGAGGCCCCGACAGGGATCGATGAAGACACCCTCGACGAGCTGGCCGAGGCCCGCGATCGCGAGGCCCTGGAGACCCTGCAGGAGGCACTGGAGGAGGCCCTGGATCAGAGCCAGGCGCTGGAGCCCTTCAAGGACCAGCTGCTGCTGGATATCACACCCGAAGGCCTGCGCATACAGATCATCGATCGCGAGAACCGGCCGATGTTCGCCAGCGCCAGCGCGCGTCCGCTGGAGCACGCCGACGCGATCCTGCGCGAGCTGGCCGGCCTGATCAATCAGGTCCCCAACCGCGTCTCGATCACCGGCCACACCGACGCCCGCCCGCTGCTACGCCCGGACTACTCCAACTGGGAGCTCTCGGCCGATCGCGCCAACGCCGCCCGCCGCGCCCTGATCGCCGGCGGCACCGAGCCCGACCAGATCGCCCGCGTGGTGGGGCTGGCCGCCAGCGTGCCCTTCAACCGCGACGATCCGGAGGCCGCGATCAACCGGCGGATCACCCTGATTGTGCTGAATCAGGAAGCGGAAGAGGCGATGTACCGCAGCCTGGAAAGCGAAGGGACCGCCCCGGAAACGCTCCGCGACAGCCCGCAACCCTCCGGAAATGGGGCCGGATAGCATGCAGCGGCACCAGGACATCCCGCTCAACCTGATCACCGGATTTCTGGGCGTCGGCAAAACCACCGCCATCCGCCACCTGCTCGCGCAGCGCCCGGAGGGCGAACACTGGGCCGTGCTGGTCAACGAGTTCGGCGAGATCGGGGTGGACGGCGGCCTGCTGGCCGATACCGGCGTGGCGCTGGAGGAGATCCCCGGCGGCTGCCTGTGCTGCGTCTCCGCGCAGATGTTCACCGTCGGGCTCAACCGACTGATCCGCAGCCAGCGCCCCGACCGCATCCTGATCGAACCCACGGGCCTCGGCCACCCGGCGCAGATTATCCGCACCCTGACCGAGCCGCCCTACGCCGGCGTACTGGACCTGCGCGCCACCGTCACCCTGATGGATGCCCGCCACCTGGCCTCGCCCCGCCATCGCGAGCACCCGACCTGGCAGGATCAGATCGCTCTGGCCGACGTGCTCCTGGCCAACAAGGCCGATCTCTACAGCGAGGATGACCGCGAGACGCTGCATGCCTACGTCGCCGCGATGCCCTCGCCGCGCCCCCTGGTGGTCGAGACGACTCAGGCCCGCATCGAGCGCGAATGGCTGGACCGGCCCCGGCTGGAGCGCGGCGGTGCCCTGTTCCCCGAGGCCCGCGCCTTCCTCGACGCCGCGACCGAGTCCACGGACCATGACCATGACCACGACCATGCCGCTCCCGCGGCAGATGAATGGGTCACCATTGACACCCGTGGCGATGGCTACATCGGTCGCAGCTGGCTGATGCCCGAGGGGCAGGTCGTCGACCACGCAACGCTCGCAGGCCTGGTCGACGGATTTACCGGCGACCGGCTGAAAGGGCTGGTGGAGACCGACCAGGGCTGGCAACGCATCAACCGGGTCGCCGGTCACGGCGGGCTGGAGGCCATGGACCCGCCAGACCCCTTACTGCGCCCCCGCATCGAGGCCATCCTGCCGGAATCCGATACCACCGCCCTGGACGCCCTCGCCAAGGCATTCGAAGCCGCACACACCCCGAACACCTAACCCACCACCCGGTGCCAATCGACGCCTCGTAGGATGCGTTGAGCCCCGCGAAACGCATCAGAACGCACGCTACAGCAAAAGACGCCACCCCGAACGATGCGTTTCGCTTCGCTCAACACATCCTACAAGACCGACCAGGGCTGACGCCGCATCAACCGTGGGCGGCCACGAAGGGCTCGAGCCGATGGACGCCCCGGACACGCCACGGCACCCCCGCATCGAGGCCATCCTGCCGGAATCCGATACCGCCGCCCTGGACGCCCTCGCCCGGACACTCGACGCCGCACGCACCCCGAACCCCTGACCGGGCCCTCAACGCCAATGGCAGACGCTTCGCAGGCTGCGTTGAGCCCCGCGAAACGCATCCGGACGCACGGGTACACGGAAAGACGTCACGCCGACCGATGCGTTTCGCTTCGCTCGACGCAGCCTACACGTCAGGCGACGCGAGCCAGGCGGGATCGAGGAAAAACAAGAGGGTAATCACCGCCCCGATCAGGGTGACGGCATGCCGATAGCCGGCCTCCGGCACGCGGCGCACCAGGGCGATACCGAGCCGCGCGCCCAGGATCGCACCGGCCCCGACAGCCAGCAGCCCGGTCGCGACCACCTGCCCGCCCGCGATGTAGACCCCCACCGCCATCAGGGTCAGCACCGAGGAGAGCAGGTTCTTCACCGCATTGGCCCGTGCGAGATCCGTGATCCCCTGGCCACGCAGGATGGCCAGCAGCAGGATGCCGACGCCACCGTTGAAATAGCCGCCGTAAGCGCAGCCCAGCCCGGCCCCCAACACCCGCAGCGGCCCCGAATGCGCCCGCGCGGCCTGATGCTGTAACCAAGGGCCCAGCGCAAACAGCACCGTGGCCAGCAGCAACAGCCAGGGGATCAACGCGCGGAACCGGGCATCCCCGGTCAGCAGCAGCACGGAGGCCCCCAGGGCCCCGCCCAGCACCCCCGCCAGCAGCAGGCCCCAGGCCAACCCCCGGCCCAGCTCCTGCCACGCCCCGCGTAACTGCCGCCGATCCGCCAGCACGCTGGCCAGATACCCGGGCAGCAACGCTGCGGTCCCGGTGGCATTCGCGGCCACCGGCGGCACGCCAACGCTCATCAGCGCCGGCAAGGTCAGGAAACTGCCGCCACCGGCCACCGCATTCAGCAGGCCGGCGAAGAACCCGGCGGCGAGGAGCAGCAACGCAACGCCGGAGGGCGCAAAGTCCATGCCGCGCGGTATCCCGGCTCAGACGACCTTGCGGTCACTGAACTCGGCGCGGTAGAACCACTCGTTGCCCGGCAAGGAATTGGGGTTGGGAAACACGATGAAGCCCGGCTCCGGGGCACGCACCTCGGTGCCGTCGGCACGCGTACCGATCAGCTCGCCGGCCGCCAGCGGATCGAAGCTCTTCCACTCCCGCGCAAAGCGGTCATCCGGGTGGTCGCGGTCGATCACCTCGACCAGACGCAGCACCTCCGGACTGGCCTGGCCCGCGGTGGCCGGGGCCTCCAGCATGTCCAGATGCGCGAGGGTGTTGCGGATCGCGTTGTACGCCACCTCCGGCGCCTGCGGGTCGTCATGCTGGCCGCATTCCAGGGTCACGCCGTAGCCGCCCTGCGAGCGCATGTACTCGGTGGTGCCGATGCCGTAGCTCGGGTCGGTACTGAGCATCTGCGCGCGCTGGCTGGCGTTCGGGTTCTTCATCCGGCGCGCGACCCCGCGGGCGTAGGTATCCAGCCAGCCCTCGACCATGCGCTGCGGCCCCAGGCAGGCCGCCAGCGCTTGTTCCTCGGCCGCGTGCGTGAAGCCTTCCAGCTCGCCGTCATTATCGCGCGGGCCGAGCATGATGAACGGCTGCCCACCGGTGTGGAACGAGTGCAGATCCAGCAGCACATCATGTGCCGCCAGCAGCGGGCACAGCACGTTGGCGATGCGGTCCTCGAAGTCCTGCGGGTCGTCGGTCACGCGCAGATTGCGGTTCAGGTTGCGCTCGCCCATGCGACTTTCCAGCTGATAGGCCAGCGGGTTGGTGCGCGGCACCAGCGTCAGTTGTCCGCGCAGCAAACGCCGCTGCCCCGACTCCAGCTCCGCGTGCAGGCGTTCGGTGGCCTGGGTGCCACAGGTCTCGTTGCCGTGCACCGCCCCCAGCACGATCAGACGCGGCCCCGGCTCCAGGCCGTGAAAGGTGATCGAACGCAAGGCAGTGGGACGGGACGGATCGGACATCGGGGCAGCTCCGGGCAAGAGACGGGCCTAAAGGCTACCGGAGCGGCCCAGGGGATGCCATGCGGGCATGCCTGACGACACTGACCAGCGGGGCCCCTCAGGGTGTCGGCAGGCCGGCATGCTTCGTCATCCAGGCATCCAGCGCCTCGATCTCCAGCGGCCGACTGTAGAGATACCCCTGACCCAGGGCACAGCCGCGCTCCTGCAGGAAGGCCGCCTGCTCCGCCGTCTCCACGCCTTCGGCGATCACCTGCATATTCAGGTTGCGGCCCATCGCGATGATGGTGGCGGCGATCTCGCGGTCGGCGCTCTCGCTGGCAACACCATCCACGAAACTGCGGTCGATCTTCAGGACATCCAGCGGATAGGTCCTCAAGGCCGCCAGCGAGGAATACCCGGTCCCGAAGTCGTCGATGGCCAGCTTCACCCCCAGCGCCTTCAGCGCCACCAACCGTGCAATCGCCTGATCGCCCTGCTGCATGATCGCGGTCTCGGTGATCTCCAGTTCCAGCTGGGCGGCCGGGAAGCCGGTCAGCGCCAGGATCTCCGCCACGCGATTGACGAAGTCGCTGCGCTGCAGCTGCACCGGGGACAGATTGACCGCCAGACCGAAATCTCCGGCGCCGCGGTCCAGCAATCGGCGCCCGGCGTCGCAGGCCTCGCGCAATACCCACTCGCCCAGCGCAACGATCAACCCGGTGTCCTCGGCGATCGGGATAAAGCGATCCGGCGGGATCATCTCCCCCTGTGCCGGCTGCCAGCGCAGCAGCGCCTCCATGCCGAAGGGTTGCCCGTCCTCCAGCCGCACCTGTGGCTGGAAATGCAGCCGCAACTCGCCGTTGTCGTCCTGCAGGGCCTGGCGCAGTCGGTTCTCCAGCTCCAGGCGCTCGTCGGCCGCGCGTGTCAGGGCCTGGGTATAGACACTCCAGGTCTGGCGCCCGGATGCCTTGGCCTGGTACATCGCCGCATCCGCGTGCTGGATCAGCGCGGTCACGGTGTCGCCATGATCGGGGTAGAGACTGATGCCGATGCTGCCATTCAGATAGACCGAACGCCCGTCCTCCAGCGTAAAGGGGCGCTCGAAGCTTGCCAGCAAACTGCGGGCGCAGCGCGCGATCTCGTCGTCGCTGTCCGGGTTCTCCGCCACAATCAGGAATTCATCGCCGCCCAGCCGACCCAGCACATGGGTTGGCCCCAGCACCCCGCGCAGACGCCGCGCGACCTCCACCAGCACCTGATCGCCCGCCGGGTGCCCCATGGAATCGTTCACGTTCTTGAACCGGTCCAGATCGAGATTCAGCACCGCAATCCGGTACCCATGCATGCGGGCACGCTCCAGCGCCTGCCCCAGCATCACCTGCAGCTGACTGCGATTGGGCAGATCGGTCAGGGCATCGTGTTGCGCCAAGTACTGCAGTTCATCCTCCGACCGGCGCAGCTCCGACATGTCGGTCAGTACGCCGGCGTAATGCAGGGCCTGGCCCTGCTCGTCATAGACGGTATTGAGGCTGAGCCACTGCGGGGCCACCTCGCCATTGCGCCGCCGGTTCCAGATCTCGCCCTGCCAGTGTCCCTCGCGCTGGAGCCCGTCCCACATGCGCTTGAAGAACTCGGCATCGTGCCGTCCGGACTGCAGGAAACTCGGGTTGCGCCCCATCGCCTCGGCCTCGGAAAAACCGGTGATGTCGACAAAGGCCGGGTTGACCGCGACGATTCGCGGGGTCAGATCAGTGATGATGATGCCGTCCCGGGTACTCTCGAAGACCGCCGCCATGCGCCGCAGTCCCAACAAGGCCTGACGCCGCTCCAGTGCCGCCCCCAGGCTCGAGGCCACAATGCGCGCCAGGCTCTGGTCCGCATCGGTCCAGCGCTGCGCGCGCTGCACCCGGTCCAGGGCGAGAAACCCGCGGTACTCGCCCTCCACATATAGGGGCACCAGCAGCACGGCCTGGCTCTGCGAGGCCTCCAGGATCTCGCGTTCCTCATCCGGCAGCTCGCGGGTCAGCACATCCACCGCGCCGCCGCCCTGCAGGATCTCGTGCCAGCGCGGCAGGACCGATTCCAGACTCAGGTTGCGCAGCGGGGGCGGGCGGATGGTCTCCTCGGTATCCGTGCGCACCCAGTAGTAGCGGTGGATATCCAGGGCCTCGCGCACCGCGTGGTCCAGCTCGGCCACCAGCACATAGGCCCGGTCGGCGCCGGCCTCCTGTCCCAGCTCGGCCAGCAGCCGGTGGATCACGCTGGCGGGGTTGTCCTCGCGCAACAGTTCCACGGTGAGCTCGGCGGCGGTCCGCAACGCGCGCTCGCGCTCGCCCAGGGCCTGCGAGACCCGCAGCTTCTGCGCCGCCAGCCCCGCGATCTGGGTGAACTCGTCGATCAGCACCCGTTCGCCGGGGTAGGGTCCGCGTGACGCGCCGAGATAAATACCCAGGGTGCCCAGCACGCCACCGTCGGCATCCCGGAAGGGGAACGACCAGCAGGCGCCAAAGCCCGCCCCACGTACGAGATCGAAGAACCCAGCCCAGTTCGGGTGCGTCCCGCAGTCCTCGATGATCATCGGTTCGCCACTCCACGCGGCCTCGCCGCAGGAGGCCATCCCCTGAGCAGCGCGGATTCGGCGGGTCGCACTGCGCAGCGGGTCCGGAAGCCGTGGAGCCGCCACGCCGTGGAGTTCCTGACTGTCGGCATCCAGCAGCATGATGCAACCGTGCAGGTCGGGGGCCAGCGACTCCAGGCCCTTGACCACATCCTCCAGCAGGCGCGGATCGCGCTCCCCCGTGGCCAGGCGTGCCAGTACGTTCCCGCGCACCTCCTGAACGCGCTGGTCCAGCACCCGCCGGGTCACGTCCACCAGACTCCCGGACAGGCCCGTGGCCTGGCCCGCGGCATCCAGATTGACCTGGCCGCGCAGCTCCAGCCAGCACAGCGAGCCATCGGCCGCGCGCAGACGAATCTCGGCCCCCAGCCGGCCGTCGTCGGCCTCCGCGGCGCGCGTCAGCAGTCGCGCCGCCACACCGCGATCCTCCAGCGGCATGAACGACAGCATCTCCTCGCCGATCGACAATTCCACCGAATGGCCGGTGATGGCCGTCCAGGCCGGATTAAGGAAACGCCAGCAACCGGCAGCATCGGTCTCGAAGACGATATCGCCGGCGCGCTCGATCACCTCGCGGTAGCGCCGCTCGGAGGTTGCCAGCGCCGTACGTTCCCGGCGCAGCCGCGCGCGCGCAAACACCTGGTCCAGCAGCAGCGGCAGGGTATTCAGATACCCGTCTTGCTTGACCGCGTAGTCCTCCACGCCCATACGCAACGAGCGCGCAGCGAGGTCCTCGGTGCCCTGGCCGGTCACCAGGATGGTCGGCAGATCCAGCCTGCGGTCCTCGCGCACGATGCGCGCCAACTCCAGCCCGTCGATTCCGGGCAACCGGTAGTCCACCAGCAACAGGTCGAAATCCAGATCCCCGGTGGCACTTTCCGGCAGGACCGCCAGGGCATCTTCCGCCGTGTGCACCGCCTCCACCTGTACATGCGGGGCCGCGCGCGCCAGAGCACGGCAGGTCAGACCCACATCGAATTCGCTGTGTTCGACATACAGCACCCGCAGCGGCTCGCGCGCCTCGCTCACGCGCAGCTCGCGCCGGGCACACGCATCCACCACCCGCCCCGGAAGGCGCTCCAGGTAGCCATCGGCCTTGGTCAGATAGTCATCGGCACCCGCGCGAAATGCCGCCACCACGGTTTCCTGTTCGCCGTGCCCTGTGAGCACCAGCACGGCCTCGCCGCGTCCCGCGGCGTGCAGCTCGCTGATCAAGTCGAGACCGCTGCCATCCGGCAGGCGCAGATCCACCACCACACAGTCGAAGCCATCCGCCCCGGTCAGCGCCGCGCGCGCCTCGGCCAGGGAACCCGCCGCGGACACGGCCGCGCCCGGCACCTGGCGTTCCAGGACGCGGCGCTGCAGATCGGCATCTGCCGAGTGATCTTCTACGAGCAGGATTCGCATGGGGTCTCGGGTTGCAAGGGGGCCGCGGCTTCAGACCGGCGGGTGGTTAAGCAGGCACCAGTAGAGCTCGACCTGCTCGGCGACCTGCACGAACTGGGCGAAATCCACCGGTTTGACAATGTAGGAGTTGGCGCCGCAGTCATAGGCAGTGGCGATGTCACGGTCCTCGCTGGAGGAGGTCAGCATCACCACCGGAATGCGCCGGAAGCGTTCGTGCGCACGGATACGCCGAAGCACCTCCAGTCCGTCCACCTTGGGCAGCTTGATATCCAGCAGGATCACCGCCGGCGGCGCGAGTTCGCCGCGCTCCCAGCGATCGAGAAACTCCAGCGCCTCCACCCCATCGCGCGCGGTCTCCAGCGGGTTGGAGAGGTTTCTCCGCTTGAAGGCGCGCTGCATCAGATCGATATCCACCGGGTTGTCCTCCACCACCAGGATGGAGGGCTGACGTCCGGCGTGGCTCATCGCGGGAACTCCACGTGGAAGGCGGCCCCCTCGCCCGGCGTGCCGTCGGCGCGGATCTCGCCGCGCAGCCGGTGGACTGCACGGCGCACCAGGGCCAGGCCGACGCCGGTCCCCGGATAGGCCTCGGCACGGTTCAGGCGCTGGAAGATATCGAAGATACGATCCCGAAACGCCATGTCAAAACCGATCCCGTTATCCCGCACCGTGATCCCGAGTGTAGCGCTGCGGGATTCGGCCTGCACCGTTACCTGCGGGGCCTCGCGCTCGGCACTGAACTTGAACGCGTTCTCCAGCAGGTTGCGCAGGATCAGGGCGACGCCATCCGGGTCGCTGACAAAGCAGAGATCGGGGTCGATCTCGATACTCACCTCGGCGCGCTCACGCAGTCCCGGATCCACCGACTCCAGCACCTCCTCCACCAGCGCGCGCACGCGGACGGTGCGCTCCTCCAGCGGCCGACGCTCCATGCGCGAGTAGGCCAGAAGATCCGAAATCAGTTCGTTCATCTGCGCCACGCCATTGCGGATATTGCTGAGGAAGACGCGACCCTCACCCTCCAGCTGCTCGCCGTAGTCCGCCTCCAGCAACTGGCTGTAGCCCTCGATTCCGCGCAGTGGTGCCTTCAGGTCGTGGGAGACGGCATAGGAAAACGATTCCAGTTCCTGGTTGAGCGCCTGCAGGGCCGCCGTGCGTTCCGCCACCCGCTGTTCGAGCGTGGCATTCAGATTGCGCAGTTCCAGTTCGTTGCGCTTGAGCTCGGTCACCTCCAGCACCGTGCCCTGTACGTAATGCAGGCCGTCGGCGCGCTCGATCGGCGCCTCCATGGTGAGACTGAACCAGGCCTCCTCGCGCGCCTCGGGCCGGGCCTTCAGGAGCAACCGCTGGGGCCCGGGCCGGCCGCCGGCGATCAGGGTCTCCATCGCCGCGGAGAAGCTCGCCCCGTCCGCGGACTCGAGGTCGAAGAAATTGCGGGCAAACGACTCCAGCGTCGGCTTGCCGTAGTGGGAATCACAGCCCAGCAGCGCATACAACCGATCGGACCACCACAACTCGCGGTTATCCAGCAGGTACTCCCAGCTGCCCAGGCCGGCGTGGCGCTCGGCCTGGCTCAGGCGATCCACCTGGCGTGCCAGGGCGGCCTCCGCCTGCTTGCGCGCCTCGATATTGCGCAGCGTCACCAGCAGCAGCTTCTCTCCGGCGATCTCGGTGACCTGCAGGTTGGCCTCCACCCAGAACCCGTGGCCGTCACGGTGCCGGGCGCGCCATTCGAACACCAGCTGTTCGCCACGCCGGGCGCGCTCCATCAGGGCCTTCTGGCGCTGAACGTCGAATCCGGTCTCGTCCGCGCTAAGATCGGCCACGTTGCAGGCCAGCAACTCGGCTCGGCTGTAGCCGTACATCTTCTCGGCCGCAGCGTTGATTCCGATCAGGGCCTCGGTATCCAGGTCTTGCAGCAGGATCGCCTCCTGCACGTTGTCGAAGATCGCACGGAAGCGGGTCTCGGAATCACGCAGGTCCTGCTCGGCGCGCCGGCGTTCGGTCACGTCCACCAGCAGGCCATTGATACGGATCACCTGTCCGGACTCGTCACGGGTCAGCCAGGTCCGGTCTTCCAGCCAGACCCAGCCGCCCGGTCCGTCCCGCAGGCGATACAACTGGGTGTAACGGTCCGGGCCGCGCTCGATGTGCGCGGCGACCTCGGTCACGATGCGGTCGATATCATCGGGGTGGATCAGGTCGGCATAGTGCACCTCGCCGCGCAGCAGGGCATCGCGGGCGATGCCCCAGCGCTCGATATTCGGGGAGACAAAGGTGACCGGCCAGCCGGGGGTGGTAGCCCACTCGATGGCAACCACCGGGGAACGTTCAACAATCCCGGTAAGCCGGCGCGCCTCGCGCGATGCGCGGTCACGGGCCTTGAGGGGAAAATACACCAGCAGGAACAGGAGGATGGCCGTGACCACCACGTAGCCCCAGCCCTTGAGGGTCTGCAACTGCCCCAGCAGCTCCAGATCGTCGACCATCAGCAGCAGGGCCCGGTCGGACAGGGCGATCCAGAGCAGCCCGACAACCAGATACAGCACGGCGACGAGTAACGCGGTGCGCCCCGCGCTGGGTCTCCAGCTACCCTTGTTGCCTCCCGCCATGCCATTCCTCCGACCGCCATGGAGACGCGGCCGGCATTCCCTGCCCGCCAGCTGTCCTGTCTCGAGCATCGACCACCCGTGGCCCAAGCGCAACCCAGGTCTGGCGGGGCCGGATTGCGGGCTTCGGAGCGCGGTTCGAAAATGGTATTCTTCGCCGCTCCCGCAAGCGGACGCAGCGATGTTCAAGCAACTCGAAGGCGAGCCCCGTGGCGAGCGCCACCCGACCCCAGTGGTCCTGGATCGCCTGAAGCTCAATGCCGGCGGGCTGATCCCCGCTATTGCCCAGCAGCACGACACCGGCGAGGTCCTGATGCTGGCGTGGATGAACCGCGAGGCCCTGGACGAGACCCTGGCGACGGGACGCGTCTGCTACTACTCGCGCTCGCGCCAGGCGTTGTGGCGCAAGGGCGAGCAGTCCGGGCAGGTGCAGCAGCTGCATTCGCTGCACCTGGACTGCGACGGCGACACCCTGCTGCTGAAGGTCGACCAGACCGGCCCCGCCTGCCACACGGGGCGGCGCAGCTGCTTCTACCTCCAGGTCGGACAGGACACCGTCGTGGTGACCAGCGATCCCGAGATCGCCCCCGAGACGCTGTACGGCAAGGACACCGGGCAATGAGCGCGGCCCGGACCCTCAGACTGCACAACACCCTGGGCGGGCGCGACGAGCCGTTCGTGCCCCAGGACCCGGAGCGGGTGACGCTCTACGTCTGCGGCCCCACCGTGTACAACCGCGTGCACATCGGCAACGGCCGGCCGGTGGTCGTGTTCGACGTGCTGTTCCGCGTGTTGCGCGAGCTCTACGGCCCGGATCACGTGGTCTACGCCCGCAACATCACCGACGTCGACGACAAGATCAACAAGGCCGCCGCCGACAACGGCGAGCCCATCGCCGCGCTGACCGAACGCTTCACCCGGGCCTTCCACGAGGACATCGCCGAACTCGGCACGCTCAAGCCGACCCTCGAGCCGCGCGCGACCGAACACATCCAGCCGATGATCGAGCTGATCGAACGCCTGATCGAACGCGGCCATGCCTACGTGGCCGACGACCACGTGCTGTTCGACGTGACCTCCTACCCGGACTACGGCGCCCTGTCCGGGCGCTCGCTGGCGGACATGCAGGCCGGCGCCCGGGTCGAGGTCGCCGACTACAAGCGCCACCCCGGCGACTTCGTGCTGTGGAAGCCGGCCGCGGCGGGCGAGCCCGGCTGGGAGAGCCCCTGGGGCACGGGCCGCCCCGGCTGGCACCTGGAATGCACGGCAATGATCCGCAGCCACCTGGGCCCGATGATCGACATCCACGGCGGCGGCCACGACCTGGTCTTCCCGCACCACGAAAACGAGATCGCCCAGGGCTGCGCGGCCGAAGGCTGCCACGAGCACGGTACCCACTACGCCCGTTACTGGGTACACAACGGGCACCTGACCATCGACGGCGAGAAGATGTCCAAGTCGCTGGGCAACTTCCGGCTGCTGCACGACCTGCTGCAGCACTACCCCGGCGAGGTCCTGCGCCTGGCACTGCTGTCGCGCCACTACCGTGCCCCGCTGAACTTCTCCGAAGAGACCCTGACCCAGTCGCGCAACAGCCTGAATGGCCTGTACCGCGTACTGCGCGATGTGGCCGACATCGAGGCCGACGACATTGCTGCCTCCGACACGGCAGTGTTCGCGGCGTTGCTGGATGACCTGAACACCCCCGCCGCGATCACCGCGCTGCACCGCATGAGCGACGCCCTGGCAACAGCATCCGACGATGCCGAACGGGCCCGCCGCAAGGGTGAACTGCTGGCGGGCGCCGCCCTGCTGGGTCTGCTGCAACAGGACCCAGCCACGTGGTTTCAGGGCGACGCCGGGGACAATGACCTGGCCGCCTGGGTGGAGGAGCGCATCGCCGCACGCAAGGCCGCGCGCCAGGACCGCGACTTCGCCAAGGCGGATGCCATCCGCGACGAACTCGTCGCGCGCGGCATCGAGCTGGAAGACACGCCGGATGGCACGCGCTGGCAGCGCGCCACCTGAAGCCGATGCATCTGCGCCCCTGGCTCATGCGATTGACGCTGGTTCTGGGTCTGCTCCTGCCGGCCGGCGCGCTCGCCCACCCGCATGCGTGGATCGACCTGCGCATGGGGCTGGTCTTCGACGATGCCGGCAACCTGGCGAGCATGGAGCAATCCTGGCGCATCGACCCGACCTACAGCCACATGCTGCTGGAAGACCTGACCCGGGACCTCGACGGTGCCACCGGCATCGATGCGGCGCTGGAACACGCCGCCGAACGCATGCTCGGAAACCTGGCTGCCTATGACTACTTCACCGAACTGAACCTGGGCGACGAGCGCCTGGACGTGCCGCAGGCCCGCAACGCGCGCCTGACCCTGGAGGACCGGCGCCTGCACCTGCGTTTCGAGCTGCCGCTGGACGAACACGACATCACCGCCGGTGACGCCTTCACCTACCGCGTCTTCGACCCGGAATACTGGATCGAGATCCGGCACGATCCGGACGACATCGTCTTCGTGGAGAATCGACCCGGTTGCGAGGTCGCCGTCACCGAGCCCCGACCGGACCCGCAGCTGATCCGCTACGCCGCCACCCTGGAACGTTCGGACCGCAGCCCGGTCAACGACCTGGGCCGTCACTTCGCGGAAACCGCCACGCTGGAATGCGACTGAGCCTGGTGCTGCCGCGCGATCGGACGCCACGCACACCACACCGCAGACTGAGTGTTATACAGTAACGCCATGCGCACCGACCAAGACCTGTTCCGACGCCCTTCCCTCAACCTGCTACTTCTGTTGCTGGCCCTGCTGTTTGGCGGCTCCGGACTCGTGCAGGCCGAGACCGGCCACCCGCTGGGCGCCCCCACCGGGGCGCCCGCCGAACGCGACGCGCCCGCCAGCGGCAATCAGGCGCCAACCCCACTGGTTGAGCCCCCGAGCCACCTGGAACGCCTGACCGGCTGGATGCTGCAGACCCAGCGGCAGTTGCACCGCAGCCTGACCGAGGGCCTGCACGCCCTGCGCGACGGTCCGACCACACAAACCGCCGGGGCGCTCATCCTGGTCAGCCTGCTCTACGGGATCTTCCACGCCGCCGGCCCCGGCCACGGCAAGGCGGTGATCAGCGCCTACCTGCTGACCCAGCCGCAGAACCTGCGGCGCGGCATCCTGCTATCCACCGCCTCCGCGCTGGCGCAGGGCGTCACCGCCATCGCCCTGGTCGGTGTGTTGATCGGCCTGTTCGGCTGGCTGGCCCGCGACACCCTGGGTCAGGTACGCACCCTGGAGATCGCCAGCTTCGCCCTGGTCGCGGTGCTCGGGCTGTGGCTGATGGTTCGTGCCCTGCGCCATGCGTGGCGGCTGCATCGCGCCCACCGCGCTCAAGCCCACGATCACGATCACAATCATGCGCACGAACACGACGCGCACTGCGGCTGCGGCACCCCGCACCACGTGGATCCCAACCAGCGTGGTACCTGGTGGGGCACGGTGCTGGCCGTCGGCATTCGCCCCTGTTCCGGCGCGGTGCTGATCATGGCGGTCTCCACCGCCCTGGGCCTGGCCTGGGCTGGCGTGGCCGCCGTGCTGGCGATGTCACTGGGCACGGCGGCGACGGTCTCGGTGCTGGCGACCCTCGCCGTCTCCGCGCGTGACTGGACCCGTCGCTGGCTGGGCCCGACGCGCATGGGCCGGCTCACCTACATTGGGCCGTCCCTGGGCCTCGCCGGGGGCGGCGTGATCGCCCTGATCGGTCTCAGCCTGGTCCTCGGCGCCATCGCCTACCAGCCCGTTGCCCACCCGCTGGGGATTCGCTAGGTTTGATCCCTCGACAGGTTGTCCACGGGGCCCCGCTTGCCCCGGATGGACGCCTCCTCTAACGTCCGGGTCATCGGACCCTAGCGCGCGAGGCCCTCATGTCGTCGACCACCATCACCCCGGAACAGGCCCCCACCCTGCCGGCGCTGTTCCGCACCCGGGTCTCCATGAGTCGGGATGCCCCGGCCTATCGCCACTTCAGCGCCGACGACCAGACCTGGAAGCAGACCACCTGGGGCGAAATGGCCGCGATGGTGGATCGCTGGCAAGCCGCGCTGGCGCGCGAAGGTTTCAAGCCCGGGGAACGCGTTGCGCTGATGCTCGGCAACTCGCGCGAGTGGGTCGCCCTCGACCAGGCCGCCAGCGAACTGGGGCTGATTACCGTGCCGCTGTACACCGACGACCGCCCCGACAACGTCGCCTACATCATTGGCCAGACTCAGGCCCGCCTGCTCTTGCTGGGCGAGAGCATGCACAACCGGCGCCTGTCCGAACACTTCGAAAACATGCCCTCGCTCAAGCGCATTGTCTGCCTGGGCCAAACCGAGGGCGAGCCCGATGACTCGCGGGTGATGGACCTCGACCGCTGGCTGGAGCGCGGCGACCCCGACCACGTGCATCGCCCGGACCTGGACCCCCAGGGCCTGGCGACCATCGTGTTCACCTCCGGCACCACGGGGCGACCCAAAGGCGTGATGCTGTCGCATCGCAATATTCTCGACAACGCCCAGGCCTCTTCCACCGCCGGACCGCTGTCGGATACCGACCGCTTCCTCTCGTTCCTGCCCTTGTCCCACATGCTGGAACGCACCGGCGGCTATTACATGCCCATGCTGATTGGCGCCGAGGTCGCCTTCGCGCGCTCTATCCAGGGCCTGGGCGAGGATCTGATGTCCGTGCAGCCCACCGTGCTGATCTCGGTCCCGCGCATCTACGAACGTGTGCATGGCCGTATCCAGGCCGGCCTGAAGGAGAAATCCGCGATCGGCCGTGGCCTGTTCAAGGCCACGGTGGCCATTGGCTGGCGCCGCTTCGAATACCGGCAGGGCCGTGCATCCTGGTCCCCGGGCTTGTTGCTGTGGCCCCTGCTGGAGCGAATCGTGGCACGCAAGGTGCTGAATCGCCTGGGCGGCAAGCTGCGCTTCGCCGTGTGCGGCGGCGCGCCGCTGCCGCCACCGATTGCCCGCTTCTTCATCGGCCTCGGCCTCCCGGTACTGCATGGCTACGGCATGACCGAATCCAGCCCGGTGGTCAGCGTCAACACCCCGGACGACAACCTGCCCGCCTCCATCGGCAAGCCCCTTCCGGGGGTCGAAGTAAAGATCGGCGAAATGGACGAGCTGCTTACCCGTTCCAGCAGCGTCATGCTTGGCTACTGGAAGAACGAAGAGGCCACCGCCTCCACGATCGACCAGGATCACTGGCTGCACAGCGGGGATCAGGCACGAATCGACGACGATGGCCGCATCTTCATCACCGGACGCCTGAAGGATATCCTCGTACTGACCAATGGCGAGAAGGTCCCACCGGCGGACATGGAGATGGCCATCGCCCTGGATGCCCTGTTCGATCAGGTCATGGTGGTCGGCGACGGCCACTCCTTCCTGAGCGCCCTGGTGGTCCCCGAACCCGAGGCCTGGGCGACCTTCGCCGAGGACCACGACCTCGACCCCAGTGCCGCCGGACGCCTGTCGCGTGCTACCGAGCGCGCCCTGCTCCAGCGCATGCAGTACCAGCTACGCGACTTTCCCGGCTACGCCAGGATCCGCCACGTCCACGTGGTGCACGAACCCTGGTCAGTGGACAACGGCATGCTGACCCCGACCATGAAGCTCAAGCGCCCGGTCATTACCAAGCACTACGCCAAAGCCATCGAGGCCATGTACGCCGGCCACGACTGATCTTTTTCTGTCGGTCGCCACGAAGCGCACGAAGGCACCCAAAAACGAAAAAGGCCCCGCAGCGCAATGCCGCGGGGCCTTGAGGGGCGCGCCAGGCGCGCTGCCGGCTCAGATGAACAGGCAGATATCGGACTCGCCGGCGAACTCGAAGAACGCGGCGGCCCCGGCGTATTCCACGCCGTCGATGAATTCGCTGGTGTCCATGTCGAACAGGTCCACCGTCATCTGGCAGGCAATCATGCGTACCTCGGCCTCCAGGCACAGCTCGCGCAGGTCGCCCAGATCGGAGACGCCCTTCGCCGCCATCTTTTTCTTCATCATCACGGTCATCATCTTCTGCATGCCCGGCAGGGCCTGCAGAAGCACCGGCATCGGCATCGGCATCGGCATGCCCGGATTGCCCAGCGAGGTCACCTGCAGGTCCAGCTTCTTGCGCAGCAGCTGCAGGCCGTAGAAGGTAAAGAACACCTCGCAGTCGTAGCCCAGAGCGGCCGCCGTGGAGGCGAGGATGAAGGGCGGATAACCCCAGTCCAGGCTACCCTTCGTGGCAATGATGGCCATCTTCTTTTGATCACTCATTTCTACTTTCTCCTCCAGTGGTAACAGGAATCGGATCCGCCACAGCCCCCTGCGCACGATCCGTCCCCAGTTGGTTAAAAGCCCGTGGGTGTCGGGGCGGGAGAGCCTACTGCTCCGACGCCTGACGCCCCCTGCGCCAGTCGCGGATCAGTGCACACCCGGCACAAACCCCCAGCGCTGCCATGCTGGCCCATACCGAGATGGGCACCAGGATCATGGCCAGCGCGAACATAAGCCACGCCAGTATGGTCATCGTTCTCCTCCTGCACAACATTAGCGGCCGGTAATCGCACCCGCTGGTCGTGCTGCTTGCTGCGAGCCGGCGCAGGAGAAGGGGTCATGCGCCCCTGCCCCTAGCGCCTCTCCGGCGCCTCCGGCTCGGCGTAATCGCGGGGCGCATCCGTGCCCGGCGTCGGGTCAGGGACCGGGGCTTCCGGCTCCTTCGGGTTGTAGACATCGCTGGCCGAGGCCCGCCCGCCCTGGCGCGAGACCGGGCTGGCATCCACAAACTGGTTGTTCAGGCGCTGGATGTAGGCCTCGGCGCGGTCGCGCAGCTGATGCAGGCGGCCGATCATCCGCCGTCCCAGACCCAGCGGTGCTCGTCCCATCATCGGGCGCCAGGGACGCGTGTTCTTCTCGAAGGCCGCGCGCCAGTTACCGGCGGGGGTCTCGGTCGGCAGCGTCCGCGCGATGCGGCGCGCCAGCCAGCGGCGATTGAAGAAGTGAATCCCGCCGAGCACGATGGCCAGCACCACGATGCCAAAGACCGTCAGCAACGGGCGCTCGCCCATGGACTGCCAGACGCTGCCATCGGTCCACGGGGCCACACCACCAGTCCACTGGTAGCCAATCAGGCCCAGGATCACCGCGACCACCGCGAACATCCCGGCGTCGAACTGCATGACACGGCGGCGCCAGCGTGCGAGCGCACGTTGCAGCGCCGGCATGACGTCCATCTCGATGGATTCGGCGATCGCCTGCAGCGAGCCAAGGATCCGGTAGGAACGCGAGGAACTGATCTCCTGGATCTTGGCGTGGATCTCCTGACGGTCGCGCCGGGATTTTTCCTCGTAGCGCTCGCGCACCTGAGGATCGCCGATCTCGACCGCCGCACTCTCGTTGTACAGGCAATAGAAGCGCCCGGTGGCATTGCCCTGACGCACCACGGCGCGCTGCCAGGCGGAAACAACCTCTTCCAGGTTGTCCTCGCGCCAGGTGGTGTCGATCTGGTTAAGGATAAACACCAGTTTGGTGAAATCATTGCGTTCGGCGACGCGATTGACCAGGTGCTCCAGGGTGTCGCGCATCGCGCCCGGTTCCGGGTGGCGGGCATCGAAGAACACCAGTACCAGGTCGGACAGATCGATGATGTGGTCGGTCAGCTGCAGGATTGTCGCGCGCTGCTCGTCGGCATCGAACCCGGGAGAGTCGATGATGATGCGCCCGCGCAGATGCTCCGCGCGCGCGGTCTTCATCGCGAGGAAATGATCCACCGTACGCCCGCCACCGTCGGTGATGCGCTCGATCTCGTCGGATACGCGATAGAACGGGAAACGCGGATCGCCGTCCAGCGCGAGCCCCGGCAGCTCCTGCACGTGCTCGCTTCCGCCGTAGCTGATCACGGTGAACTTGTCGTCTACCGCCTGCGAACCGCTGCGCTGCACGGTGGTGCCCACGTATTCGTTGATGAAGGTGGACTTGCCGGCCGAGAACGTCCCCAGCATGGCGATCATCGGCCACCAGGAGATGGTGAAGGCGTAGGAGTCTTCGGTGGGATCCAGCAGACCGGCCGCATAGCCGACCCGGTCCAGATCACGGAAGGGGTCGACCACCCCCTTCAGGACCGGATTCTCTTCGGCAAGGCGGTCGCTGAGCAGCTTGAGCTGCTTGCGTACCCGAGGGCCAGGACGATTGAACATGCGGACTCCGTCAGTCGAAACGCGTGATCAGCGCGGGTAATACGGCCCCGGCGAACCCCGGACCGGACCGCTCTGATCGGTGAATGGGTTGAACATGTTCATCATACCCATGGGCGCCCCCACATTGCGATTCAGACTCCACATGTCCTGTTGCATGCCCGTGATCGCGCCCGCCATCACGCTGGTATCGCGCGTCATCGAGCCGATATTGGCATCCATCGAGCGCGTATTGCCCGCGATCACCGCCACTTCCTCGTTCATTACCCGCATGGTGTTGTTGATGTCCGTCATCTGGTGGTCCATCGAGGCCATGTGCCCGGCGATGGTGGACATGTCGCGATCGACCACCTGGGTCATCTGGGCGATCTCCTGGGTCAGCTGGCTGACATCCCGCGTCAGGCTGGTGATCAGCCAGAACCCGTAGATGGCCAAGACCACGAAGGCCAGCAAGGCGGCGTACACAATCAGCTCCACACGCCGGGAGCGGGCATCCGCCTTGTCCGCCTCGTCGCGGACCCTGTTGAAATCACTGTTACTCTCGTCACTCATTGAACGCCCTTGGTCGATGCATGGAATCGGGTTCGCTACCCCCGTCAGAAGGCGCCGACGGCGGCGCGGTCGATGATTTCCTCCAGTGATTCCTTCACAAAAATGGCCTGCTCGCGCAGATCCCCGGGCAGCGGCCGCCCTCCGTGGATCATCGGCTCCAGATCCAGCGTCATCAGCCACAGATTGCCCTCGGCATCTTCCTGCAGCACGATCCGGCACGGCAGATACGCAGCCATCGCCGGGCTGTGGCGAACCATCTGCGCGGCAATCGCCACATCACAGAACATATAGATCTTCAGGAACGGAAAGTCCTCCCCGGTAACGCTTCGTACCTCCTCCCCCATCGGCAATTCGCCGACGTTGCGGATATTCAGCTCGTTGGCCACCAGGCGCAGAATATCCTCGACCTCGTCGACCGCCAGGCCCGCGTCCACCTTGCGCTTGTAGACCATGGCCTCCGCGGCGTCGCCGGTCTCCAGCACCGTGCGGGCCATCTGCGAATAGACCTTGGGCGCCTGGGAATCCAGCGAGCGGACCTGACCGAGGTAGGGCTCGAAAGCAAAAATGGCATACCCCACCCCAATCAGTGCCAGCAATCCGATCACGACCAACGCATTGCGTATGAAGCGCATGAAGCTCTCCTGCTCGGTGCCCGCCGTCCGGTGATCACCGGACGCGACACATTATTGTTTCTTGCGGCGGTTGCGCCCGAACAGGGCTACAGCCAGGGCATCCAGCTCGGCGGCGGCCTTGCCGCGGGGCTCCAGTTCGCGCACCGAGAGCCCTTCGCTGAAGGAACGGCGAAAGGCCATGCGCTGCTTCAGCCGCGGCTTCAGCAAGCGGACCCCCTCGATCTGCTGCAGCGCCTCGTGCGTCTCGTCGGTCTCGCGCACGGCCTGGTGCGTATCGGCACGATTGATGAATGCCAGAATCTCGGGACGATCACGCGACCCCCGTTGCTCCTGAATGCGCTGAACGAAGCGATAAGTCGACCAGACGTCCGCCTGGCTGGGCGGCACCGGGATCAGCACACGGTCGGCACCCTCCACCGCTGTCATCAGGGAGGCCATGTCCGACGCACCGACATCGATCAGCACCTCGTCGTAATCGCCCGCGCGGGAGCGGACCGCATCGAGATCACTGACCCCGTCCAGCGCGGGTTCGTAGCCTTCCTCGTGGCGCACCTCCAGCACATCGCTGAGGGTTCGCTGCGGATCCAGATCCACGGTCAGGGCGCGACGACGCCCCTCCAGCAACCACAGGGCCAGGTTAAAGGCCACGGTACTCTTGCCGGTACCACCTTTCAGATTGGCGACGACGGTCTGCATGGCGTCTCCTTCGAGCATTGCGGATTGGCGGCTACGCGCAACCCACCAATCCGCACGGCTCCGAAAAAAAGGGGCCTGCCCGACACCGGGCAGGCCCGAACAGCGACGGGCTTAGTTGCCCTGGCCCTGCTGCTGCGGCATCTGACCCTGCGGGCCATAGCCCCGCGGGCCGTAGCCCGGACCGTAGCCGTAGCCCGGGCCGTAGCCATAACCCGGATGGCCGTAACCCTGACCATAACCCCGGCCGTAGCCATCCCCATAGCCATGACCGTAGCCGTGGCCGCGGCCACGACCGCTGGCGGAGAAGTCAAAGTTACCGTCACCCATCATGTCACCCATCATGTCGCCCATGCCGTAATTACGACCGGAGCCGTAACCGGGGCCACCGAAGAACGGCATGCTCGGGCCATAGCCGTAGCCCGGGCCATAGGCGCCGGGGCCATACCCGTAGCCGGGGCTGCCCCACTGGGCGGAGGCCATCATCGGGGCGGCCAGGCCACCCAGGGAAACGGCGAGAACTGCTGCTTTGACCAACTTGTTCATGGTGCTACCTCCTGAAGGAGTCATGCCCTCAATTTGAATGCGTGTACGCGGGGAGGGCTTCCCGAATGCACGCCTTACTGGTCAGGGGAACGGGAAACCGCCCATCCCCCAGGGGAAGACCGAAGACGGCCCGCCCATGCCCGGGTAACCGGACTGCCCCGGATACCCGTATGGATAGCCCCCCGGCATCCCGCCAGGGGTGTGGAACGACGGAGCACCCGGTGTGCCGTACGGGTGTTGCGGCCCGTAGCCGCGGTACGCCGGAGCGTGCTGCGGCGGGCCTGGCGCATCCCGCGATTCGCCCCGCCGTGACGGGTCGTAATCGCGGTCCGGAAAACGCCCGCGCGGGCGTTCCGGGGCCGACCGCTGCACCTCCGGCGTACCAGAGGCCCAGGGGTTGTGGCGATCACTCGCCGCCAGGTCGGCGGCCGGCAACAGAAACCCCGTGGCCAGCAATACCCCGAGTATCGGGGCGTTTCTGACCCGCCTGCGTTTCGGTTGACCGGACTGCCTGCCCTGCATGGCGAACTGCCTCCGTCTGGCTTCCACTCCGACGGGCACCAGCGCCCGTCGGCATGCGATCCCCGATCCGAAGATCAGTACTCGCCTTCTTCCTGCATGGATTCACGACGCTCCTGCATCATCTCCATGCGGCGCTCACGCTGGCGCTCCATCTCTTCCTCGTACGCCGCACGTCCGGCTTCCATCGCCTTTTGACGCGCTTCGCGCATGGCTTCCATCTCTTCCATGCGCTCCTGGCGCTCGGCGTGCTGGGCCTGGATGCGCTCACGCATCTCTTCTGGCATGTCTTCCGGCAGGTTGTCCGGATCGAACTGCTGCATCTGGCCGTAGCCCTGACGCTGCTGCATGCCATAGCCCGGCTGCATCATGCCCGGATGGCCGAAGCCACCCTGCTGCGGACCGGGGCCGTAACCGGGGCCATACCCCGGGCCGTATCCCGGACCATAGCCCTGATGGCCGCGACCATAGCCCTGGCCGTACCCATCACCGTGGCCGCGCCCGTAGCCATGACCCTGACTGCGCCCGGACATGCCGAAGCTGAAGTCACCGGAGCCTTCACGCTGCTGCATCATCCCGCCACCGGGGTGTGCGCCCATGCCGGAGCCGTACGGGGCATGCCCGTAGGGGCCGGGCACCGGGCCCTGCTGGCCCATCGCCGGACCCTGGCCGTAGCCCTGACCCTGGCCCTGTTCCTGGGCCTGGGCGACGCCCAGGGCCAGCACGGATGCCACGGCGGCACTGGCCAGCGTGGTACCAATCATTCGGGAATTGAAACGCTTCTTCATTGCGAACCTCCTCGAGGTCTTGCTTGCATGTTCACTTGAGTCGAATCCCACGTCGGGTGCGGCCCTTGCCGGGTGTACCCGACTTGCCGCTCCCCTTGGGGGTGCTGCCGCTGTCCTTGCGGCCGGTCTTGCTGCTCGTGGTGCCGGTCTTGCTTGTCCCGCCGGCCTTCTTGTTGGATGCCGTCGACGCGCGCTTGTTCGCGCTCGCGCTGCCCGTTTTCCGGGTTCCGGTGCCCTTGCTGGTGCTGCTTGCGCGTCCTTGCGTGGCGTCACCGGACACGGACGTGTCGCCGGGGGTCTTTCTCGCGGCTGCGGTGGACTTGCCCTTCGCGCTTACCGAGGTGCCCGCTGGCGACTTCTTCGTAGCCTTGGTCCCCGCGGTATCGCCAGCACCCCGCGTGGAGCCGGCTTTCCCGGCACGCGACCCGACCGGGGTAGTCGATGCGGTCGTCTCGCCTACCCCGGCGCGGGACGTGGTCCTGGAGGTGGCCGCCTGTTTCGCAGTCCCAGCGTCGGGCTTCTCAGCCTGAGCGCGGCTGGACGGCACGGCACCGGCGTCCTGGGCTCCGGCATTCCCGGTGGCGGGGGTGGAAGCCGCTCGCTCTGGGGTGCCGGTCGCCTCAGGTGCCTGCGCAACAGGGCCTGACGGCTTCGAGTCCGCCGACGGGTTTTCCGAACGGGACTGCGGAGTCGCCGCAGCCCCGCCGGAACCCGGGCCCGACGCGCCACCGCTCCCCGGGGCACCGCCCGTCGGCCCGCCAGGCCCGGCGGAGGGACCGCCCGATCCGCCGCTGGGCGGCGGGGGGCCGCCATCGCCATTGCGGCGGCGTTCAATGAAAGACCGAATCAGGCGCCCCAGGGCGAGCGCCAGGTCGCGCAGGCCCTCGATGAAAGCCACGACCAGGCACTTGAGATAAAGCCCCGCGTATTGCACGACCTGGGTGACCGGCCCGCCCTCGCGCGGGCCGAACAGGTCATTCCCCTCGCCGGATGCCCCCGGAGACGCACCCTGGGTCGGGCTGGCCGTCACACCGGCATGCACAGCATGGCCATTGCCATTGCCATTGCCATTGCCACAGCCCGCCGTGGCCGCACCGTCCTCGTCCAGGCTGGTCGGGCAGAAGGCACGGCGGCCGGAGATACAGCCCAGCGGGATCACCACCAGGGTCAGCAGGGTGGCCACCACCGTGCCGAACATCAGCGAGATCGCCATGCCCTGGAAGATCGGATCGAACAGGATCACGCTGGAGCCGGCCAGCAGAGCCAGCGCGGTGATGATGATCGGACGGGTACGCGCCTGGCAGGCCAGGATCATCGCGTCGCGCACGTCGTGGCCCTCGTCCACCGCCTGGCGACCGAAGTCCACCAGCAGGATCGAGTTGCGGACAATAATCCCCGCGAGCGCGATAAAGCCGATCATTGAGGTCGCGGTGAATTCGGCGTTCATCAGCCAGTGGCCGGGAATAATGCCGATCAGGGTCAGCGGGATCGGGGCCATGATGATGCCCGGCAACACGAAGTTGCCGAACTCCCAGACCACCAGCATGTAGATCAGGATCAGCGCGATCGCGAAGGCGATCCCCATGTCGCGGAAGGTCACGTACGTCACCGTCCACTCGCCGGCCCATTCGAAGGCGGTCGAGCCATCATTGGGCGGCGGCCCCAGCCAGTGCGGCTGCACCTGACTGCCATCCGGAAGACGGTAGTCCTCCAGCTGTTCCTGGACCTCCAGCATGCCGTACACCGGCGCGGCCAGACGCCCGACCACCTCGCCGGTCACGTACTCCACCGGACGCAGGTTCTTGTGGTAGATCGGCTCGTCCTGCGGGCGCTGGACGAATTCGCCCAGCTCGGCCAGCGGGATCGACCCGCCCTGCCGGGTGGAGATCGGCAGCATCTCCAGCTGCCGGATGTCATTGCGCGTTGCCATCGGCAGACGCATCTCGATCAAATGCGGCTCGACCAGCGACTGCGCCTTTACATCGCCCAGGATCCGCCCGCCGATCGCGGTCTCCAGGGTTCGATTGATGGTGTCCACGGTCACACCGCGGCGCAGCGCCTTGTCGCGATCCACATCGAAGTGCCAGACGTTGTGTGGCGCCTGCAGGAAGCTGTCCACATCGGCCACGTGCTCGGCACCGGCGAACATGCCCTCGAGATCGCGGGCTACAGCGCGGCGGGTGGCAGCATCAGGGCCGTAGATCTCGGCGACAATCGACTGCAGCACCGGCGGACCCGGCGGCATCTCGACCACCTGGATGCGCGCGCCGGCCGCCTCGGCCAGCGGGGTCAGGCGTTCGCGCGCCTCGGTGGCAATATCGTGCGAGGTCCGGCTGCGGTCGCCCTTGTCCACCAGCTGCACCTGGATGTCCCCCTGCCAGGGTTCGTTGCGCAGGTAGTAGTGCCGCACCAGGCCGTTGAAATTGAACGGCGACGCGGTCCCGACGTAGGACTGCAGAGCCACCACCTCGTCCATCTCGCGCAGGGCGCTGGCCATGTCGTGGCTCAGCGTCGCGGTCTCGGTCAGGGCCGTGCCCTCGGGGAAGTTCACCATCACCTGGAACTCGGGCTTGTTATCCAGGGGCAGCATCTTCACGCGGACGTCCGTGGTCATGAACAGGCTGACCATCAGGAAGAAGATCACGATGACGGCGATCAAAAAGGCGTAGCCGCGCACCCGGTTGTCGGCCAGCCCCGGGATTACCGTGCGGTAGAACCGCCCCAGCTTTTCCGCCTGGCGATGTTCCTTGTCGGTGGCCTTTTCCAGATACGCCATGCTCGGACGCAGGCGCTGGGTGAGCCACGGGGTGAATACAAACGCCGCCACCAACGAGAACAGCATGGCCACGGACCCCAGCACCGGGATCGGCTGCATGTACGGGCCCATCATCCCGGAGACGAAACCCATCGGCAGCAGGGCCGCGATGACCGTGAAGGTGGCCAGGATGGTCGGGTTGCCGACCTCGCGCACCGCATCCACCGTGGTCTCGGTATCGATGCCGCGCTTCATCAGCCAGCGTCGGTAGATGTTTTCCACCACCACGATGGCGTCATCGACCAGGATGCCGATGGAGAAGATCAGCGCAAACAGGCTGACGCGATCGATGGTGTAGCCCAGCAGCCACGCGCTGAACACAGTGAACAGGATCACCACCGGGATCACGATCAGCACCACGACCGCGGCACGAACCCCCAGGAACAGGCCCACCAGGATGGTCACTGCGAAGGTGGCGATGAACAGCTTGAAGAGCAGCTCGTTGACCTTCTCGTTGGCAGACTTGCCGTAGTTGCGTGAAACCGCCACCTCGACGTTGTCCGGGATCACGCTGCCCTTCAGGCGCTCCAGGCGCTCGAGCACGTCGTTGGCAACGGTCACCCCGTTGCTGCCGGGCTTCTTGGCAATGGCCAGCGTGACCGCCGCGGCGCCTTCCGGTGCCGCATCCGGTTGGGGTGCTGCCGGACCGGAGTAGTGGCGCACGAACCGCTCCAGCTCGCCCGGGCCGTACGTTACCTCGGCCACATCGCGCAGATAGACCGGCTGGCCGTCACTGACCGCAACCAGGAGTTGCTCGAGATCGGCCGCACCGGTGAAGAAACGCCCGGTGTACACCGCGGTACTCAGCCCCCCGCTCTCGATGCGTCCAGCCGCGCCCTCGACATTCGCCGACTGCACGGCCTGGGCGATCTCGTCCAGGCTGACGTCATAGCCCGCGAGGCGTTCCGGCAACACCTCGATGCGCAGGCGCTCCTCGCGCCCACTGACCACGAAGCTCTGGTTGGTGTCGGGGACCTCGTTCAGCTGCTGCTGCGCATCCAGCG
The DNA here is from genome assembly GCF_000381185.1 of Thioalkalivibrio sp. ALMg13-2. Lineage (NCBI taxonomy): Bacteria > Pseudomonadati > Pseudomonadota > Gammaproteobacteria > Chromatiales > Ectothiorhodospiraceae > Thioalkalivibrio > Thioalkalivibrio sp. ALMg13-2. The sequence goes on from NZ_KB906104.1 coordinate 164,988, forward strand.
CAATCTGGCGCAACAGGGCATCGTCCACCTCATGGGACCAGAAGGTCAGGTTGACCACCGGCACGTCGTCCGCACCCTTGGCCTTGACCATGGGTTCGCTGACGCCGGGCGGCATCAGGTCCCGATTGGCGATCAGCTTGTCGTGCACCTTGACGATGGACGACTCCATCTCCTCGCCAACGTCGAACTGCACGGTCACCATCGCCTCGCCGCGATGCGACACGGAGTAGACGTTGTCCACCCCGGACAACTCGCTCATGAGCCGCTCCAGCGGCCGTGCCGCGAGGCTCGCCACCTGCTCGGACGGCACGCCGGGGTAGGACACCATGATGTCCACCATCGGCACGGAGATCTGCGGGTCCTCCTGGCGCGGCGTCACCATCAGGCCGAGAATGCCGATCGCGATACTGGCGATCAGCAGCAGCGACGACAGCGGCGAATGAATAAAGGCCGCCGCCATGCGCCCGGCAATGCCGGGGTCACCGTGTTTCTGCCGGAAACCGGTCTCGGATTGTTTGTCGTCTTCGGCCATCGAGCTTGAACAGTCCTGTTGTCAGTCTGGCGTCCCGAGCACCGGTTCGGCCGGCGCGTCGCCACCGGTGCACCTGCCAGGGGGCAGCAACCGGCGCTGATAGTCCCGGCCTGCAGCCGGGTATGGAGCCCTACATACGGCTCCAGGGGTCCGTGACACCGTCGCGGCGTCCGACGCCCGAATCCGGGGAACCGCGCCCCACGGGCTGGCCGGAACGCACACCCGCGCCCGGTCGGGCCAGGATCTGCATGCCCGGCTCCAGCCCGGAGGTCACCACCACCTGGTCGCCGCGTCCGCCACCCAGGCGCACCATGCGCACGCGGACGTGGCCCTCGCCATCCAGCACGGCCACGCGCGGCAAGGCACCGCCCGGGATCAACGCCGAACGCGGGATCACGACCCGGTTACTGGAAAGCTCGCCCTGCGGCAAATGCACCGCCGCATGCATGCCCGGCCCACCGCGCACGCCCTGCGGCAGGTCGAACTTGACCGTGACGGTGTGGCGCTGCGGGTCAGCCAGGGGGAAGATCCGGGCGACCCGGGCCTCCACTTCGTCACCGGTATCCAGCCGCACCTGCACGTAGTCGTCTTCCTGCAGGCCGCTCACCAGCCGCACCGGCACCTGCGCTTCGACGCGCAGGAATTCGACATGGCCGAAGCTCACCAGCGGCTGGCCGGGCTGGACGGTATCGCCCTCTTCGACGTGCTTGTGCATCACCAGGCCATCGAAGGGCGCCTCGGACCGGGTGTCGCGGATGGCCGCGTCCAGTTCGGTGACCCGGGCCCGGGCCTGCTCCCAGCGCGCCTGCGCCTGATCCACGCCGATGTAGCGGGAATAGAGATCCGTACGGCGATCCAGCGCGGGATCGCCCATGCCCATGACCTGGCCCATCGGCTGGGTGAACATCTGGTCGAACATCGACGGCACGCCCATGCCCGGCATCTGGCCAATGCTGCGCGACTGCGGCGAGACCATCTCGCGGCCGTACTGCATCTGGGCCTCGCGGATCGCGGCCTCGGCGGTGCGCATCTCGGCCTCGGCCGCCTGGCGCTGGGCGCGCAGCCGGTCGTCGCTGATCGCCGCCAGCACCGCCCCCTGTTCGAAGCGGTCGCCCTCGGCGCCCGCCACATCCACCACGCGCCCCGCGGATTGCGCGGTCAGGGTGACTTCACGATAGGGGACCACGGTGCCACTAACGGTCTGGGTGGCCGCCTGATCCGGCTCCACCGTGAGGATCGGACCAGCGGCGTGGGCCGCCGAGATGCCGAACAGCGGCAGGGCCAGTGCGGTACCCAGGAGGGTGCGGGCCAGGAGGCGTCGGGAAACTCGCGCAAACATGATCGTCAGTACCTCGCGTCGAACGCCGCGATGGGAGAAGGTGTCGAGCCGTGCTGCCCACACGGGCACCGGGCCTCGGATCGGGGGATGGCCGCACTGGGGCGCGCGGCAACGAAGCCCGCTTGGCGGGGGCGTTCTGCCGACTGACGACCGAGGCGGATATCCATTGCCCATAGTTGTAGAAGAACTCATGCCGAACTACAAGCAACGTACATGCCAATATAGCGACTTTCTTATAAAACAATCATTTAATTAGGATTTACTGATATTCAAACAATGACTGTTGCAACACCCCCGTTTCGCGCTATAACCGAGACAGGGATTGGCGAAACGGGCCATACCGGGGGTGTTGCAGGTGCCCTCGGATGTTGCAACACCGCACCGCTTCCGCCGACCCCTCCAACAAGAAAAGGAGGCGGGATGACCACAACCGAACTGGCCGAGATCTGCATCCGACACAGTCGGGACCCACACCTCATCAGCGATACCCGGGGCCGTGTCCTGTTCGCCAACCCGGCCTTTCACCAGACGCTGCAAATCCCCTCCGATGCCCGCCTCACCCTGGCGAACCTCGGACCACTGAATCTCGAACAACACCTGCAAGAGGCCGCCATTGCCGCCGGCGAGCACGATGCCGACGCCAACAGCACGCCGCACGCCCTGCACTTCTCGCTAATGGCGGAACTGGACGACGAGACCCTCCCGCTGGAGGTGATCAGCCAGCCACTGCGCCTGAACGATGACCAGCGCGCGCTGCGTCTGATCACCCTGCAACCGCAGCGCCGGCGAACAACCGCGGTGGAAACCGTCAGCGAGGACGGACAGGACGGGCTCGAGGACAGCCACTTCCATTCCCACGACGCCAGCTGCCGGCCCACGCTGCAGTTCGCACGGCGCGTGGCCGCCAGCGACGTGCGCGTGATGCTCATGGGCGAATCCGGCACCGGCAAGACGCGCCTGGCCCGGGCCATCCACCAGTCCAGCCGCCGCATCCGTGCCCCGTTCGTCGAGATCAACTGCGCGGCGATCCCCGAGGAGCTGCTGGAATCCGAACTGTTCGGCCACGCCCGCGGGGCCTTCTCCGGGGCGGTCAACGACCGGGTCGGGCGCTTCGAGGCGGCCGACGGCGGCACCTTGTTCCTCGACGAGATCGGCGAGATGAGCCCGCGCCTGCAGGCCAAGCTGCTGCGCGCGGTCCAGGATGGCGCCTTTGAACGCGTCGGCGAGAACACCACCCGGCAAGTGGATGTGCGCATCCTTTCCGCGTCCAATCAGAACCTGCGCAGCCGCGTCGAGGCCGGCGCGTTCCGCACTGACCTGTTCTACCGCCTCGCGGTCGCCACGGTGGAAATCCCGCCGCTGCGCGAGCGTCCCCGGGATCTGGAAGCCACCCTGCAGGCCTACGAGGTGCACCACGGCATCCGCATCGCGCCGCATCTGAAGGAACGGCTGCAGGAGCACCCCTGGCCGGGCAACTTCCGCGAGCTGGAGAACGTCTTCGAGTGTCTGACCCTGCACGCCCGCAACGGTCAGGTGGACGACTTTCCCCTGCCCCAGCCGATCCGGATGGATGCCGATGCGGCGGACACGATCCATGCGCCGCGCACCAACCGCCATGACCCGGCCCACGTTCCCGACGACCAACCGAACGACCGGGCGGGCCACCCGACCCGCGACGGCCAGCCCAGCGAGCATCCGGAGGCCCGGCGCCTGCGCGAGGCACTGGTCGCCCATGCCGGAAACCGCTCACAGACCGCCCGCGCCCTGGGCATGGATCGCAGCACCCTGTGGCGCAAGCTGCACCGCTACCAGCTAGTCTGAACCTGCGGCTGGCAGACGACCGCCCCCACAAGAAAAGGCCCCGGAGGTGTACACCCCGGGGCCTTTTCGGTTGCCCTGCCCGCGCCTTCCGGCAGCGCGAAAAGACCTAGCGGTACTGTCGCAGGTGGCGGGCGCCATCGCGGTGGTGGCGGTCATACACCGGCGCCAGGCGCTCGATCATCGAACGCCGCTCGCTCGTCGGCAACAGCCCCAGGGCGCTGTCCCAGGCCCGCATCGCACCCGCGGCATCGTCAGCGGCATACAGGGCGTTGCCCAGCTCGCCGTAGAGGTCGGCACGCTGCGCCGAGGTGGCCGGAATGTCTTCCAGTGCCGTGCGCAGCACCTCGACCGCCTCCTCGGGTCCGCCCCGCCAGTAGGCGACACGCCCGGCCTCCAACGCCTCCTGCACCTGCCGCGCGACCTCTTCTTCGCTCATCGGCTCGCCGGTCGCCCGGAGCTGCGCCTGTTCCTGCGGGTCCGGGATCGGGCGCTGTGCGCTGCCCTCGTCCTCACGCTCGTAGGCCTCGCCCGTCATCGGGTCCATGTCGCCCTCCGACAAACGCCCCTCACGCGGCGCTGTTTCGTCCGCTGGGGCCGGGGCATCCTCGGCGACCGCAACGGCCTCGACATCCGTGTCCTCCGGCACCGCATCGGCGCTGGGGGCCAGTACATCGCGCGCCGACCAGGCGATCAGCCACAGCACGATCACGATCAGGATCCAGTAGCGATTAACGAAACTTCTCTGCTTGTTGTCTGCCTGTTCCATGCCTCACCTTTTCCGGTTTTTCCATTGGCGGAGCGACTCGGGCAACACGGATGAATGCATTCATCAGCGCTGCTCCGGGGTCTCCGTCAAGCGTTCATTCCATTACCTATTTCTATCCTGCACCGAAACGCCTTCCAGAGCGAACAGGATAATGGACAGCACATCGGCGCCAATTCTCCCTTGTAAGGGGATGCTGATTAAAACACCCGGGCGGCGTGGGTCAGCGCAAACCGAGCACATCCTGATGCCCGACGGTCAGCTCGACCTCGCCGCGGGCGAGCGCCACGGCGCGCGCCTTGCCCCAAGCACGCAGCTCCGCCGCCCGGCCCGGGTCGATCGCGCTGGCCGCGGCCACCCAGCCGTCGATCAGGGCCGCACCCAGCCCCGCCCGATGCGCGTCAATCCGCCAGTCACTGGCGCAGGTTTGCACCCCGTACCCCAGCCCCTCGAGCCGCGCCGCACAGGCCGGCGCGGCGGTCGGCCCCAGGGCCGCGCCGAACCCCTTGTCCGAGCGCTGGTGCCGATTGACCGCGTCCTCCAACGCGGCATCCAGGGCATGCGGCTGCGACCAGCGAATCCGCCCGTCATAACTCAGTGCGAACAACACCGCGGCACCCTGTTCGGCGCAGGCCACAAGCAACCGGTCCAGCCAGTCCTCCGAAACCAGATCCAGCAGCGCCGAACCGGTCACCAGCGATGATCCGCTCGCGAGGGCCGCAGCCGGATCGTCGGCCAGGTCGCTCACCCACCGCTCGAGCTCGATCCCGGCGCCGGGAGCGCCGGCGCGGCCCAGCAGCCCGGTATCGTGATCCACCAGCCGCCAGTGTTGCGGGGACGGCAATCGCGGCGCGAGGTAGCGCAGGTTGGAGCCGGTGCCGCTGCCCAGATCCGTCACCTCAAGGGGGGCGGCGACACGACGCCCAGCCAGATGCGCACGCAGGGATTCGACCAGGGCCTCCGGCCGGGCGGCATGATCGGCTGCCTCGCGCAGGGCCAGCCAGTCGGCGTCGAAGGATTCCGTCATTGCAGCCACGCCTCCAGCGTCTGTTCCAGTGCGGCCACCGCACCATCCCAGTCCGAACGTTCCGCCATCGCCTCGCGCGCCACCCGTCCCATCCGGTGGCGCGCTCCAGCATCGACCAACAAGGCGTCGATGGCCTCGGCAAGCGCCCCGATATCTCCCGGCGGCACCAGCCGGCCGGCCCCCTCCGGCACGGTCGCAGGGATCGCCCCACCGGTGGTACCGATCACCGGCAGGCCGCGCGCCATTGCCTCGGTATAGGCCATGCCGAAGCCCTCGTAAGCGCTGGGAAGGACAAACAGCGAGGCCCGCCCGTACCAGCCCTCCAGCGCCGCATCATCGCATTCGCCGGCCCACTCGATCCGGTCTCCAAGCCCGGCCTCGGTGATTGCCGCCTCCACCCGCTGCACATAGGCCGCGTCCCGCACCCGCGAACCCACCAAGACCGCCCGCCAGTCCGTGGTCCGTATGCACGCCAGGGCCTGCACCAGTTCCAGCTGGCCCTTGCGCGGCACGACCGAGCCCACACAGAGCAGCAGCGGCCGCTCGCCGGGACCGGGCCCCAACGCCTGCGGCCGCGGTTCGATCCCCGGCGGTATCGCCTGGAGCCGCCCGGAAGACACCCCCCAGGTGGCCACCTGCCCGGCGGTGAAGGCACTGGTGGCCAGCACGCCCTCTACCTGACCCACGGCGGCGCGTTCACGCGCCAGCAGGTCATCGGCCCGCGCCGGTTCCAGCCCGGTCTCCAGACCCAGCGGGTGATGCAGCAGATAGATCAGACGCAGGCGCTCGGCGTGGCGGGCCAGCACCCTGGGAAAGGCACCCGCCGCCAGGCCATCCAGCAGCACGGCCCGCCTATCGGGAAAGCCCGCAAGCGCGGCGTCCAGGGCCGACTCGGCCGCCGGGTTCGGCCCGGGGAATGCCCCCTCCAGCTCGCGCACCGTCACCGTCCAGCCGCGCGCCCTCAAGCCCGCGACCATGCGCGCAGCGTAGCGATACCCGCCGGTGCGCTGCTCCAGCGACCCCGGCACCACCAGGCCGAGCTCACGCATTCGGCTCAGGGTGCCGCCTCGTAGCTGGCCCAGGCCACGTGCGACTCGTTCAGCGTCACGCACACCGCGTCCAGCTCGCGGGCCGATTCGCCCAGCTCACCGGCATGGATGGCGCGCGCCACGCGCTGATGCAACGCATGGGCGAGGAACTCGGTGGTGGTGTTCTGGCCGCGAAACTCCTCGCGCTCGTCCAGGTTCTGGTAGTTCAGATCGGCCAGGAGGGCCTTGACCACCTCGCTGGCGCGGCCGATATCCACCACCAGCCCGTCGGCATCCAGTGCCTTGCGGCGGAAGGTGACGTCGACCACGTAGGTCGCGCCGTGGAGCTTCTGGGCCGGGCCAAAGGTCTCGCCGGAAAAGCTGTGGGCGATCATGAAATGATCACGGACGTTCAGGCTGTACATCGGGCAGTTCCCCGCAGGTCGAATTGAACGGAAAAGGGGTCAGTAACGAATCCGGTGGCAGAGCGTGCGTTCGGCCTCGGGCCCGGAGACACGCTGCATTGCCGTCGGCAGGTCCGCGAACGCATCCTCGCCACTGATCAGGGCATCCAGCGCCGGATCGGTCAGCAGCGACAGCGCCAGCGCCAGGCGGCGGCGATAGTCCCAGCGCGCCGCGCGCTCCGGCGGGATGCGTCCGACCTGCGAGCTGCGCAACGTCAGCCGCCGCGAGTGAAAGGCCTCGCCCAGCGGCGCCGGCACCGGCTGATCGCCGTACCAGCTCATCTCCACCACCCGGGCCTCGACCCCGGCGAGCGCCAGCGCCTGCTCCAGCCCGGCCGGGTTGCCGCTGGCATGCACGACCCCGTCCAGGCCCTGGAAGTCCGGATTCGCTTGCGCCGCGTCCGGGGTGCAAAGGCTCAACCCCAGCCGGGCCGCCACAGCCTCGCGCTGGGGGTTGGGGTCGATCAACGTCACCTCGGTGCCGGGGATCGCGCGCAGCAGCCAGGCCACCAGCAGCCCGACCACCCCCGCCCCGATCACGGCGATGCGATCCCCCGGACCGGGGTGCGCATCCCAGACTGCGTTGATCGCCGTCTCCATGTTGGCCGCCAGCACCGCGCGCTCCGCGGGCACCGTATCCGGGATCGGGACCACCGCGTCCGCGGGAACGACGTAGGCGCTCTGGTGCGGATACAGACAGAACACCCGCTGCCCGAGCAGCGCATCCCCTTCGCCCCCCGCCTCGACCGTTCCGACGCTGATGTATCCGTACTTGACCGGCCCGGGGAACTCGCCCGCCTGGAACGGCGCGCGCATTGCCTGATGCTGGCTCGCGGGGACCCGGCCATGAAAGACCAGCGACTCGGTCCCGCGACTGATCGCGGAAAACTGCGTGCGCACCCGCACCTCCCCCGACACCGGCTCCGCCAGTGCCTCCGGGCGCAGTTCGCCCGTGCCGGGACCGACGACCCAGAAGGCCTGTTCGGGAGCTGGCGTGTTCACCGGAGGCACTGCAAGGTCAGGGTGCAAGGCGGCGTCATCATCCGCGCAGTGTGGGCGAAGCGTATTCCACGCGGCAACTCCCGGCGCGCGGCGTGGTCGCAAGGCAAGGCCCCGGAGACCTCCAACGGAGGGCTACAATCCCCACATGGAATCATCCACCGCCAAACGTCGCTCCGCGGCACGGATACGGACCGGTCTCCGCGTCTGGGCGGCCGACGGGCTCGTCGCCGGCCTGCTGGGCCTGGTCGTCACGGCGGCGCTGATGCTGCACGCCGAACTGGGCCCACACGCAATCCTCGGCTTTGTCGTGCTCTGGTTCATGCTCGGCGCCCTGCTCGCCACCACCACCCCCCCGGACGGACTGGCCCGGGACGGGCGTGGCCCCGGCCCGGCCAACCGGGTCACGCTGCTGCGCGCCGCCCTGACCGCACCCCTGGGGGCCCTGGTATTCGTCCCCCCTGCCACGGGTGACCCATTGCTGGCCCTCTGGGTGATTGCGCTGGCGGGTCTGGCCCTGCTGCTGGACGGGCTCGACGGGGCCGTCGCGCGGCGCACCGACAGCGCCACCGCATTCGGGGCCCGCTTCGACATGGAACTGGACGCAGCGATGATCCTGGCTTTGTCCGTGCTCGCCTGGCAGATGACCGCAGTCGGCCCCTGGGTGATCCTGATCGGGCTGATGCGCTATGCCTTCGTGCTGGCCGCCCGCCCCTGGCCCTGGCTGGCCGGGGCGCTGCCACCCAGCCGCCGCCGCCAGACCGTCTGTGTGCTGCAGACCGTGGTGCTGCTTCTGGTGCTGATCCCCGGCCTGCCCGCCAGCGCCGCCATCACCATCGCCCTGGCCGGGCTACTGGCCCTCGGCCTGTCCTTTGCCGTGGATATCCACTGGCTGTACCGCCACCGACCGGAGGTGTGTCATGACTGACGCCCGCAACCACCGCTTTTCCAGCCGCCTGCGCTCCGCGCTCCTGACCTGCCTGCTGACCGCAACCTTCGCCCTGCCCGCTGCCGCCCTGGCCGATGCCGACCGCTGGGTCATCGACCCCGACCACTTCGCAGTCGGTTTCCTGGTCGATCACGCCGGCTACGCCAAGGTCATGGGCATGTTCCTGGAGGCCGAGGGCGAGTTCACCTTCGACCCGGACTCCGGCGAACTGGAGGGCGGCTTCTTCGTCATCAAGACCGACAGCGTGTTCACCAACCACGCCGAGCGCGACGACCACCTGCGCAACGAGGACTTCCTGCACGTCGAGGAATACCCGGAGATGCGCTTCACCGCCACGCGCTACCAGCCCACCGGCGACAACACCGGGCGCCTGAGCGGCGGCCTGGAGCTGCTGGGCGAGACCCGCACCATCCATCTCGACGTGACCATCAACAAGGTCGGGCGCTACCCGTTCCCGCTGGGTGGCCTGTTCGGCCGCCCGTACGTGCTGGGGGCGTCGATGCGTGGCAGCTTTGATCGTTCCGATTTCGGCATGACCTACGGCCTGACCCGCGACATCGTTGGCGACGAGGTCGAACTGATGATCGAGTTCGAGGCGCAGCGGCAGTAACGGACGGCCGCCTGAATGGGTTCACCACGAAGCACTCAAAGAGACGAAGGAAACACCGGGGCGTGTACCCACAGAGGGCACCCAGGGCACGGAGCATGGCAGGCTCCCGGCCTGCCGCGCAGGGCGCGACGGCTCCGGACGGAAGACCACGTGACCGCGGGGTACGGGGGCATCCGGACGCAGCGGCTCCGACACCCGGGACCAAAACACTTCCGCGTCATCCCGGCCGTAGCGCAGCGCAGAGCCGGGATCTCCACACGCCGTTCTAGCCCCAACGTACGGGTCACTCATACCGTGGAGATCCCGGATAACCGCTGCGCGGTTTCCGGGATGACGATGCAGGAGGCGCCTGGAGACCCGGGCCCGCACGGGCCTTGAGCCTGGCTGACGCTCGTTGCCAATCAGGAAACGAAAAGGCCCCGGGCAGTAACGCGCCGGGGCCTTGCAGGGCGAAAGGACTGGGGGGGGCGTCAGGCGGTCGTGTTGATGTTGGTGCCCACGTTTGCCGGCAGACCCTGCGTGGCGGCCTGCATCTCGCCAATGTCGGGCAGCGCCTCCAGCATCGACTGAGCGGCCATCTCCTGCGACTCCATCGCCTTCTTCTGCAGGGCCACATCTTTCTGCATGGCCAGCTGCTGCTGGCTTTGCTGGGTGGCCATTGCGGCAATCGCGCTTGCGTCCATCCTGGTACTCCCGGAATCTGAATGTACAGGCCCGCCAGCGCTCAGGACGACGGACCTGTCCCAGGTGACGGCCGCATCCCGCAAGACTTGAGCCTCCATGCACGATTTTTTCGCACGCGGGAGGATTTTCAACGCACAACTGCACGAACGACGATCAGCACCGGAACTCTCGTTGCCGATGCTTCCCCTTCTTCGCGCCTGCGTGCCCTTCGTGGTGAACAAGGCCCTCGACCTTCAGTCAATCTTCCCGGCGTTGCGTCCGGCAGGATCTTCGGGCGCTCTGCAGACCCGCGCGGCAAAGCGCCGCATCACGCCACGGGCCACGCGATCCTCGGGTTCGATGCAGAACCCGGCCTGCTCCACCGCGGCCTCGGTATCGCGATTGGGATGGCAACCGCCGGTGACGCAGGTCCAGGCCGGCTGCACCCGGTCCTGGGCCCGTCCCAGCAGCGGGCGGGTGTGGCGCACATGCTCCAGCATGCGCAACGCGCCGCCGTCCGCCAGCACCCGGCGCACCTCGCCCAGGGCCCGCGGCGGGTCCTGGACGCTGCAGAAAACCAGGCCGGAGACCACGCTATCGAACACCCCATCCGCAAATGGCAGCGCCTCGGCCTTCGCCACCACCAGCGGGACCGCCGGCGCACGGCGTCGCGCCCTCCGCAGCGCGGCCAGGTCCGGATCCATGCCGATCACTTGCGTCGGATCCGCGTACAGCGGCAGATCGCGCCCGGTCCCGCACCCGACCTCCAGCACCCGGCCTTCGGCGCCCTCGACCAGGCGCCGTCGCCAGCGGCGCAGCCCCAGAAGATCGGCACCGGCCATCAGGCCGTCATACAGCCAGGGGATCTGTTCAAGACCGCGCATCGCGACTCCGTGGTGCCAGGGGGGGAGAAAATGTGACGCATGCCACATTCTTGCGGCGGGTGGCAGGAACCTGTTTCCACAGTCCCTGTCCACTTATACAAGATGCGGAAATCATCGGCTCGTGGCAACGGCAGCCGATGACCCGCCGTTCAGATCACAACCCTCCATCACACGGGTGTCTGAACGATCTTGGGCCCGGCCATTGCGCCGGGTCTTTTTTTGTCTGGTTGCCCGTCCCCAACGACTCGCGGGCAACGCCCAACCAAAACCTCCTGGGCTCCCGACACCACGTGGCTGTTATGATTGCGCGCTTTCGCCAACCGCGCCCAGGGGGCACCGTGGCCGAAGCTTCCCAGTCGAAGATCATCTATGAGGTGGACGATCACCCGCCTCCGGTCAAATGCACAATCAGTGCGCTGCAGAGCCTGTTGTTGGTCGCACCGGCCATCATCATCGCCCCCCTGATCCTGGCCCGCGCCATCGGTCTCGATCTGGCCGCGACCCAGTGGACCGTATTCGCCGCCCTCATCGGCAGCGCGCTTGCCACACTGATTCAGGTCCGCCGCGTCGGCCCGATCGGATCGGGCTACCTGATCTTCATGGGGACCTCGACCGCCTACCTGGCCGTGGGCATCGAGGCCGCCCTGGTCGGCGGCATGGCGCTGGTCGGCACCCTTGCAGTGCTGTCGGCCCCGGTACAGTTTCTGTTCGCGCGCTATCTCGGGCTATTCCGCCGCATCATCACGCCCACCGTCAGTGGGGTCGTGATCATGCTGGTGGTGCTCGGCGTAATCCCCACCACAGCCGACATGATGCAGGGTGAAGGAGACTACGAGGGGACCTGGCGGGCGCTGGTGGTGGCCCTGTTCACACTCGGGTTCACCATTCTCGTGGCGGTCTTCGGCGGACGCCTGCTGCGGCTGTGGGCGCCCATCATGGGACTGGGCTCCGGGATCGTGGTCGCGATGATCTTCGGCGTCACGGATTTCTCGGAGGTCACCGAGGCCGCCTGGTTCGGCCTGCCGCCGCTGGAATGGCCCGGCTTTTATTTCGAGTTCTCGCCCACCTGGTTCACGCTGCTTCTGACCTTCGCGATCGTGACCCTGGTCGGAGCGGTGGAGTCCATTGGCGATACCCAGGTCGCGCAGCGCAACTCCTACCGCACCCCGCGCAAGATCGACCACGACCGCGTGCGCGGCGGGCTGTATGCGGACGGCCTGGGCAACATGATCGCCGGCAGCCTGGGCACACTGCCCAACACGACCTATGGCATTGGCGTCTCCTCGATCGAGCTGACCGGCATGGCCGCCCGCCGGGTCGGCTACTACTTCGCCGCCTTTCTCGCGCTGATCGCGCTGATTCCCAAGCTCAACATGCTGATGATCTCGCTGCCAGGCCCCGTCTTCGGCGCGTTCCTGCTCATTTTGCTGGCCCTGTTGTTCGTCGCGGGGATCCGCCTGTGCGCCCAGGACGGCCTCAACTACCAGAGCGGGCTGATCATCGGTGTCGCCTTCTCGACGGGTTTCATCTTCCAGAACGAACTGTTTTTTCACCACCTGATCCCGGAGGCGCTGAGCCCGTTTCTGAATAACGGCGTCTCCACCGGCGGCACGGTGGCGGTGGCACTCAGCATGATCTTCAACCTGCGGCCCCGCCCGCATCGACGCGCGACCTTCGAGCCCGAGGCGGATTCCCTGCCACAGGTCCATGCCATGGCGCAGGAATTCGGCGAAAGCCTGAGCCTGCCGGAAAAGCAATCGGTCAAACTGCAGATCGCCCTGGAGGAGGTCTTCATGCATCTGTCCGAGCAGGCAGCCCGCGAGCCGGGACGCAGCCGGCCGGTCGATGTACGTCTGGAACGCGAAGGCGAGACGCTGGCGGTGGAAATGATCGATCGCACCGCCGCGGCCGAGGTCGACGAGGCCGCGCTGCGCGAGGCACGCCAGTGGACGGCCAGCGACGAACAATCGCTGCGCGAGCTGGGCCTTTACCTGCTGAACAGCCTGGCGCAGGACGTTCGCCACATGCGCATGGCCGGGGTCAACTACATCTCGTTCAGCATCCCGCTGCGCTGAACGCGCCCGCCTCCGCCCGGTCGGGGTTTCAGTCGCGGCTGCCGCGGATGAGGTTCAGGAACTCGCGCCGGGTTCGGCCGTCCTCGCGGAAGGCGCCCAGCATCACCGAGGTCGCCATCGAGGAGTGCTGCTTCTCCACCCCGCGCATGGTCATGCACATGTGCTTGGCATCCACCACCACGCCAACCCCCTTGGCCCCCGTCACCTGCATCAGCGCCTCGGCAATCTCGCGGGTCAGGCTCTCCTGGATCTGCAGCCGCGCGGCGAACATGTCCACGATGCGGGCAATCTTCGACAGGCCGATCACCTTGCCATCGGGCAGGTAGGCGACATGCACCTTGCCGATAATCGGCAGCAGGTGATGCTCGCACAGGGAGTACAGCTCGATATCGCGCAGCAGGACCATCTCGTCGTTATCGGACGAGAACAGCGCATCATTCACGATGGTGTCCAGATCCTGCTGGTAACCACGCGTCAGATACTGCATGGCCTTGGCCGCGCGCATCGGCGTGTCCCGCAGGCCCTCGCGTTGCGGATTCTCGCCGAGCCTGGCGAGAATCTCGCGGTAGTGCTCGGCGAGTTGTTCCGGGGCGGCCAGCGGCTGGCCCGAGGCAGGGGTGGCCGTCGGCTCGTCGGCCATGCGGGCATCTGCGTTCATCGATGGTTCCTTGTTCTCGTTCATTCTCGCGTTCTTCCTCTTTCCTGCTCAGGCCGCGATAGTGACCGCGAGGCCGGAGGCCAGAGCCAGCATCGCGCCCACGGTCAGCACCAGGCGCAGACCGAGATAACCACGGGGCAATGCCCGCCGCTGCAGGCTCAGCCGGTCCACCCACCACACCCCAAGAAACAGCACGGCCAGCGTCATCAAGGCCTGCGGCAGCGGCTGCAGCACCGCCAGCCAGGCCAGGACGGACGGCACCACCGCCCACACCGGCGCCGAGAGCGGACCCACCCGGTGCTGCCGATCCGCCAGATAGATGCCCCAGTGGACCGCCCCCAGGAACGACAGGATCACCGCACCATAGATCGCCAGGGCCTCCAGCGCGAAAACCTGCCATTCGGGCTGGGCCATCCAGGCCCCGATGCCGAAGAACGCGAAGGGTAGCAGCCCGGCGTACCCGAGCACCTGCAATGCAGGTGCCGGGGTATCCGGGCGCGCGCCCTCGCCGCGCGCCTGCAAGGCCCGGTGGCCCAGGTACTCGCGCAGTTCAGGGAGGCCGCCGATCACCCCTTCGCGCGTCACAAACAGCGGCAGCACCGCGGCGCCGGTGGCCTGTTGCAACGCATGGAACTGCTCGCGGTTGTGGGCCGAGCCCATGCCCCACTCCAGCCGCTGCCAGCGCCCCGGTGCCGTCGCCTTCAGAAGCGCCTCGGCATCCCGGAAATCCGACAGCCCGGAGGTGATGCCCACGATCTCGTGGGTCATCAGTGCATCGCGCACCTCTGCCGGCCACTCGGGGGCGCCGGCTTGCGCCTGGTTATCTGTGTTCACGATCCGCGTCTCCCGCTGCACCTGTTTCGCGGTATACCGCCCTCCTATTGGAAGCCGGGGAACTTTTTACCGCCACCATTTACAAAGATTGTACAGTTATTGTATAAGATGTACATCGCCCTGCGGCCCGGAGATCCACCACCATGCAACGCTCGCGCATCGCCGTCATCGGCGGAGGCATCGCCGGCCTGTCCGCCGCCTGGATTCTGCAGACCCGGCACCAGGTCCAACTGTTCGAAGCGGAACCGGAGCTCGGCGGCCATGCCCATACGGTGGAGGTACCCGATCCGCAGGGCCACACGGCCATCGACACCGGCTTCGTGGTCTACAACGAGCGCAACTACCCCCTGCTCACCCGCCTGTTCACGGAACTCGACGTCCCCACCCAGGATACGGACATGTCCTTCGGCTATTCGCGCCAGCCCGCGGGCGTCGAGTATGCCGGCTCCGATCTGAACACCCTGTTCGCACAGCGCCGCAACCTGGTGCGCCCGACCTTCCTGCGCATGGCGCGCGATATCTTGCGCTTCAACCGCCTGGGCAAGGGCCTGTTCGAGCGTGGCGAAAGCCCGGAGGGCACGCTCGGCGCGTTCCTCGCCCGACACCGACTGGGCCGCGGCTTCGCCGAGGACTACCTGCTGCCGATGGCGGCCGCGATCTGGTCCTGCCCGCCCGAGGAGATCCGCGAGTTCCCGGCCGCCAGTTTCCTGCAGTTCTTCCACAACCACGGCCTGCTGGATCTGCGTGATCGCCCGCAGTGGCGCACGGTGGTCGGCGGCAGCCGCGAGTACGTCCAGCGGCTCGCGGAGCGCCTGGAACCCGGCTGCGTGATTCACCAACCGGTGCGCGCAGTGATCCCCGAGGCCGACCGGTGGCGGGTCCTGACCCACGATCAGGCAGCGGGGTTCGACGCGGTCGTGTTCGCCTGCCACGCCAACACCGCGCGCTGGCTGCTGAACAAGGCCGACCCGGCGCGCGAGCGTCTGCTCGCCGCCTGCCGCTTCCAGCCCAACCGCGCGGTACTGCACACCGACCCGGCGCTGATGCCCCGCTCGCGCCGCGTGTGGTCCTCCTGGAACTATCTCTCCGGGCGCTCCACCCAGGCGCGCGACAGCGTCTCGGTCTCCTACTGGATGAACCGCCTGCATCGCCTGGAACGGCGCCAGGACTACATCATCAGCCTGAACCCCTGGCGCGAGCCGCACCCGAACACCGTGCTCGGCGAACAGCACTGGGAACACCCGGTCATGGACACCGCGGCGGAGAAGGCGCGTCAGCGCCTCGCGGCCACCCAGGGCGAGAACAACCTGTACTTCGCCGGTGCGTGGATGGGCTACGGCTTCCACGAGGATGGACTGCGCTCGGCCGTTTCCATCGGGCGATCGCTGGGCATCGAACCGCCCTGGTCCTGCCCTGCGGCCCCCCCCATGCAGACCGCCCGCCAACCGGGCTCCGCCATTCACGGCGGCGTAGCGGCACCGGCGCACGCGCCGCCTGCGCAATCCCGGAGCGCGTGAATGGACGCCGCCCTGGTCCATGGCACGGTGCTGCACCAGCGGTTCTTTCCGCAGCAATATCGCTTTCGCTACCCGGTAACCAGCGCGCTGTTCGATATCGATCGCCTGGCGGAGACCACCCGGCGCTGCCGTCTGTTCTCGCTGAATCGCTTCAACCTGTTCAGCCTGCGCACCCGGGACCACGGCCCGCGCGACGGCCGCGCCTGGCGCCCGTGGATCGAGGCCCACCTGGCCGAACACGCCATCGACCTGGCCGGTGGCCCGATTCACCTGCTGACCATGCCGCGCGTCCTCGGACACGCCTTCAACCCGCTCAGTGTCTGGTACGCCCGGCATGCCGACGGCGACCTGCGCGCCATTCTGCTGGAGGTGCGCAATACCTTCGGCGAGCACCACCACTACCTGCTGCACGAGAACGGCGCCCCCATGGCCCTCCCCGTGCGCCAGGAAAAGAACAAGGCCTTCCACGTCTCACCGTTCATCGACATGCACGCGCGCTACGCCTTCACCCTGACGCCGCCGCGCCTGCAGTCCGGCGCATCGCTGCGCATCGCGATCAACGAATACCAGGACCAGGACCTGATGCTGGTGGCCTCGCAACACGGCCGCCTGCGCCCGTTCAGCGACCGCGCACTGCTGGCCGCCTTCCTGAAGAAACCCTGGATGACCCTCAAGATCCTGCCGCTGATCCACTGGCAGGCTCTCAGAATCTGGTGGCGCGGCGGGCGCTATCACCCACGGCCCGCACCCCCCGCACAGGAGATCGACTAATGGCCCTCGACCACCTCGACACCCCGCAGGAAGGCACGGCCCGGCCCGACTGGGCCCTGCGCCTGGTTGCCCGCGCCCTGAAAGACATCGACACCGGGCAGATCACCCTGATCGGTCCGTCCGGCGACCGCATCACCTTGCGCGGGCGCAAGGCCGGCGTCGAGGCGGTATGGCACTTCCGCCGCCCGTGGCGGGCCATCCTGCGCCTACTGCGCCACGGCGATATCGGCTTCGCCGAAGGCTTCATCAGTGGCGACTGGATCACGCCCGACCTGCAGACGCTGCTGCGCTTCGCCACCGACAACGAACAGGCCCTGGCGCCGATGGCCGAGCGCCCGACATGGCAGCGTGCCATCGACCGCATGCGCCACTGGATGCACCGCAACAGTCGCCGCGGAAGCCGCGCCAATATTCGCTTCCACTACGATCTCGGCAACGACTTCTACAACCTGTGGCTGGACCGCACGATGAGCTATTCATCGGCACTGTTCACCCGCGGCGACGAGGCCCTGGAACAGGCCCAGGCGCAGAAGTACACCCGCCTGCTGGATCAGCTGAACGCCGAGCCCGGCGCACACATCCTCGAGATCGGCTGCGGCTGGGGCGGCTTTGCCGAGATGGCCGCGCAGCGTGGCTACCGCGTCACCGGCGTGACACTCTCGCAGGAGCAACTCGACTATGCCCGCGCCCGCATCGAACGCGCCGGCCTGAGCGACCGCGTGGAGCTGCGTCTGCAGGACTATCGCGACCTGCAGGGCACCTTTGATCACGTGGTCTCGATCGAGATGTTCGAGGCCGTGGGCGAACACTGGTGGCCGACCTTCTTCGCCAAGGTCCGCAGCTGCCTGCGCCCGGGCGGCCGCGCGGCGCTGCAGGTCATCACCATCGCGGAGGAGGCCTTCGAGTACTACCGCCGCAACGCGGACTTCATCCAGCTCTACATCTTCCCCGGTGGCATGCTGCCCTCGGTCCCGCGCTTCAACGCAGAGGCCGAGCGTGCCGGGCTCACGGTCGAGGACCAGGCCCTGTTCGGCGAGGACTACGCGCGCACGCTGCGCCACTGGCACCGGGAGGTCCGCCAGGCGGAGCCGGTCATCGAGGCGCTGGGCTACTCGCAGTCGTTCCTGCGCATGTGGCGCTACTACCTCGCCTATTGCGAGGTCGGCTTCGACACCGCCCGCGTGAACCTGATGCAGGCGGTTCTGCAAAGCCCGGTCCAGTCCGCCGCGCCGGGCCGCGACCCCGCGAACCGATGAGGTGAGCACCCTTCGCTGGCCGCGGCTGTTCGCCTACGGCGGCCTGGGCATGCCCCTGGCCGTCCTCGGCCTGCCGCTGTATGTCTTCCTGCCCGCGCACTACGCCGAGCACACCGGCCTGGGCGTCACCCTGGTGGGCGTCTTCCTGCTGCTGGCACGGCTGCTCGATGTCGTCACCGACCCGCTGATCGGCCATCTGTCCGACCGCATCCCCGGCGCCTGGCGGCGGCGCGCGGTCATGCTGGCGGGCGTCCCGTTGCTGCTGATCGCCGCGCCCTTCCTGTTCCGCCCGCCGGCGGATGCCGGCGCCTGGTATCTGCTGCTCTTCAGCACCCTGGTCTACCTCGGCTGGACGCTGGTCGCCCTGCCCTATGCCGCCTGGGGCGCCGAGCTCTCCGGCGACTACCACGAGCGCTCGCGCATCACCGCCGCGCGCGAGGGCTTCGTCGTCCTGGGCACGGTAACGGCCGCCGCGCTCCCCGCGGTCCTGGGCCTGCAGGACGATGCCGGCGCGGCGCTGGCCACCCTTGCAGTCCTGCTGTGGGTGCTGCTGCCGATCGCCTTCGCGGTCCTGCTCTGGCGGGTGCCGGAGCGCCCGGGGCGCCTGGCGCCGGTGCCCTGGCGCGCCGGCTGGACCCTGCTGCGGTCCAACCAGCCGTTCCGCCGCCTGGTCCTCGCCTGGGTCCTGAACGGCACCGCCAACGCCATCCCGGCCACCCTGTTCCTGCTGTTCATCACCCACGTGCTGGAGGCCCCCGGACACGCCGGGCCACTGCTGCTGGTCTACTTCGCCACCGGCATCCTCGCGCTGCCCCTGTGGCTGCGCCTCGCCCGCCGGCTGCCCAAGCACCGGGTGTGGACGCTGTCGATGCTGCTCGCCTCGACCTTCTTTATCTGGGTTCCGTTCCTCGGTTCCGGCGACGTGCTCGCGTTCTACGCCATCACCGTATTGACCGGGCTCAGCCTCGGTGTGGACCTGGCGCTGCCGGCCGCGATGCAGGCCGACGTGATCGACCAGGACACCGCCGACGGCGGCGGCGAGCGCGCCGGACTCTTCTTTGGGCTGTGGGGCATGGCTACCAAGCTGGCCCTGGCCCTGGCCGTTGGCATCAGCTTCCCGCTGCTGGGCCTGGCCGGCTTCTCGGCCGACGGTGACAACGGCCCCACCGCCCTGCTCGTGCTGGCGCTGGCCTACGCCGGCCTGCCGGTGTTGTTCAAGCTCGCGGCGATGGCCCTGATCTGGCGCTTCCCCATCGACGCCGACGCCCAGCATGCCCTGCGCGAACGCATCCACGCGCGCGAACGCGCCGCGCCTTCAGCCCAGCCCGGAGGAACCAACCCATGAATAGCCACGCCACCCGCCGCGGGTCCCTGCTCGCATCCATGCTGCTGCTTGCACTGTTCCTGACCGTCGCACCCGCCAGCGCCGCGACCGAGATCGACGGCGTCCGCTTTGCCGACACGGTCACGATCGACGACACGACCGTCCCGCTGCGCGCCGGGCGGCTCTATCGCTACACCATCTTTCGCGTCTACGTCGGCGCGCTCTACGTCCCGGAAAACGTCGCTCCGGACGATGTGCTGACGGCCGACGTGCCCAAGCGCCTGGAACTGGAATACCTGCGCGCCATCAGCGCCGACGACTTCCGCAAGAGCGGAAACAGCCTGCTCGAAGACCAGCAGGACGCGGAAACCCTTGCGGCCCTGTCCGACCGGCTGGAGACCTTCAACGCCGCCTACCGCGACATGGAGGCGGGCGACCGCTACGCCCTGGAATACCGCCCGGGCCATGGCACCCGCCTGCTGCAAAACGGCACACCGCTCGTCGAGGTCCCCGGCCACGACTTCGCCACGGCCTACTTCGGTATCTGGCTGCACCCGGAAGAGCCCCTGTCCCGCCGCTTCCGCGACACCCTGATCGGCCAACGCTGAATCCGTCGCATCCCGGTTGCCCGCAGTTGCATTCGCGCAAGTGCATCGCAGGCTCAAACCAGGCGCCAAACGTTCACCGGTCATCGCGAGGCGCGAAGCGCCGTGGCGATCGCCCCGCCCTGCCACCCGCACGCGCCCATGGATGGCCGCGCGGCGCGCACAACGACAAAAGGCACCTCCGGTTCATGCACAGTGATTGGTTCGCGAGGCTCACGATCCGCTAACTAACTCACAGGAAGAATGCCCCAACGTAGACTAAACTTTTCCGTTCGGGACCCAGGGCCAGGAAGGCCGGGGAGCCATTCATCCACCCGTCCGCTCGCGTACGGATCGGGGCTCTCCCTCACGGCGTCCCGACGGAGGATTGCCATGCAACACCGCATCGCCTTCCGGGAGGCCACCTGGCCTGCCGACGCCGAGGCCCTGTCCCAAGTTCGCTGCGAGGTCTTCGTCGAGGAACAGGGCGTGCCCGAACCACTGGAGTTCGACGGCCTGGACGCCGCCGCCCTGCACTGGCTGGCCACCGGGCCGGGGGAGGAACCGGTCGGCACCCTGCGCATGCTGCCCTCCGGCCAGATCGGCCGCATGGCCGTGCGCGAACCCTGGCGCGGGCACGGCATCGGCTCGCGCCTGCTGGACTGCGCCCTCCTGGCCGCTGCCCGCCACGGCTGGCGCGAGGTCTGGCTGAACGCCCAGAACAGCCGCATCGGCTTCTACGCCCGCCACGACTTCTTCGTCATCAGCGACACCTTCGAAGACGCCGGCATCCCCCACCGCCGCATGCTCCACCGCATCCACTCCCCGATCGCACGACCCAGCCAACCCTGGAGCCGTCCCAACCACGGCCTGGCCGCGCATCCGCTATAGCTCATTCCGGGGCCACGCTCCCCGTGATGCGATTCGCTGCGCTCATCCGCATCCTACGAGGGTCCTTGTGGGCGCCGACTCACCCGCGCGAATCGGCAGCACCCTCACCCCGCAACACCCACAACCGTAGGGTGCGTTGAGCCCTGCGAAACGCACCGCTCACGGCGGGGGCAGCCACCCCCCCACGATGCGATTCGCTACGCTCTTCGGCATCCTGCGAGGCATTCTGTGGGAGCGTGCCTGCACGCGAATCCCCGCCCCGAAACCAACGAATTCCGTGATTCCCGGAACCGTACGAAACCACCACCGTCCCCGGAGATGCGAACACATCCGCACTCGCCTATGCTGAGAGAAGCACCCAGCACGCGAGCGACACGCCGATGACCACCCCCGAACGCGACCCGACCCTGATCGACGCCGAGGCCCTGCTGGCCGAACTCCTGGCCGCCACCCGCCGGCGCCTCTGGCTGCATGCCCGCGTCGCGCTGCTGACCGAGATCGCGGGTGCCGACCTCGGCGCCGAGCTGGCCGGCATCGCGCGCCGCCATCGCCATACCGATATGCGCCTGCTGGTGGACGACGATCTCGCCCTGAAGGAACAACTCCCGAGCCTTGTCGAGAGCATCAAGCGTCTACCCAGCGCCGTCTCGGTGCGCCGGCTGGAGGCCGCGGAGGAAAGCCCGCTCACCGTCACCGCCATCGCCGACCACAGCGGCTGGATGCAGCTCACCCAGGCCGGCGGACGCCGCATCCTGCGCGGCGACGTCGAGGACCGGCCCGGCACCCAGCGCGCAGCCCAGGATTTCGAGGCCAACTGGAGTCTCAGCGATGAAGCCGTCGAGCTCCGCCGCCTCCTCGTCTGACATGCCCCGCAGGGTGGATCGGCGCCGCTGGCTACAGGGCGCCCTCGCGATGGCCGCCGGCACGCTCCTTCCCGGAGCCGCGCTCGCGCGTGAACCTCACGCCGAGGTCGCCGTTCTGCCGCTGCAAAACCGTCCGGCCCACAGCCTGCTGCCCGAGCTCCAGGCCCTGTTCGGCGACACCGCCACCCTGCGCGGCGACGGCTTCCGCCTGCTGGTGCGCGCCGACGCCCGCACCCTCCAGCAGATCCGCGAGGTCGTCACCGAACTTGACGCCCCGACCCAGGACCTCATCCTCTCCGTGCGCCGCCACAGCGACGCCCCGCGAACCGAACGCGGCAGCGGTTTCGAGTTCGAGAGCGGCCCGGACGGCACCGAAGGGCGCATCATCACCCAGCGCCTGCGCACCACGCGCCGCGA
Organism: Thioalkalivibrio sp. ALMg13-2; assembly: GCF_000381185.1. Lineage (NCBI taxonomy): Bacteria > Pseudomonadati > Pseudomonadota > Gammaproteobacteria > Chromatiales > Ectothiorhodospiraceae > Thioalkalivibrio > Thioalkalivibrio sp. ALMg13-2. The sequence goes on from NZ_KB906104.1 coordinate 187,257, forward strand.
CGACCAGACCCAGCACCTGCGCCTGCGCGAAGGCACCGACGCCATCATCCTGGTCGGCGAGACCCGCACCGCCGGCTTCCGCATCATCCACGGCCGCGCCGGCGTCGGCGTCGAACCCCTGCTACAGGACACCGCCCGCGGCTTCCGCGTGCGCCCCCAGGTCCAGCCCGACGGCCGTGTGCGCGTGGCTATCTCCCAGCTCCACGAACGCCCCCTCGCGCGCGGCGCCGTGGACCGCGACGCCGTCGACACCCAGCTCACCCTGGAGCCGGGCGCCTGGCACACCCTCGGCGGCGTCCACAGCGAGAGCGCCACCGAGCAACGCGGCCTCGCCTCCCGCCGCACCACCCGCGACCGCGACACCCTCACCCTCGAAATCCGCGTCGATCCCGTTCGCTAGCCAGCCCCCATGATGCGATTCGCTTCGCTCATCCGCATCCTACGGGATAGCACCGCCCCGTAGGGTGCGTTGAGCCCCGCGAAACGCACCTCCAACCGCGAGGCATCGACCACCCAACTGGCAGGCCAACGGTCTGGCGCACTTCCACACCGGGGTGATACAGCCTTTTAAACAATGTCTATACATCATGCGGATGCAGCCATGGCCGAGACACGACTGAAAATCAAGCGCTGAGGCAACAACCTGGGTGTTCGCCTTCCCGCGCCCATCGCGCGCGCCGCGCATCTGGAGGCGGACCAGCCTGTCATCATCTCAGTGGAGGGCAACCAGATCGTGATCCGCCCGGAAACCGCTCCATCCATGAACCTGGAGGAGCGGCTGGAAGGATTCGCCCCGGATGTACACGGCGGCGAGGCCATGTGCACGGACGCGATCGGAAATGAACGATGATGAAACGCGCAACACCCAGGGATTGGGTACCCAAGCGCCGGGACGTGATCTGGATAGACTGCAATCCCCAGGCGCGGCGGGAGATGCAAGATGTTCACCCCTTCCTTGTTCTATCGCCCGCTAGCTTCAACCGCCGTACCTCCCTGGTTCGGGGCTCCCCATGACCCCCACCGACTACAGCGCCACCAACCCTTTCGCCGTGGTGGCGGGTACCACGCCGGACGCACGAACAAGCTACATCCTCTGTCACCAGGTAAAGTCCTTCGACTGGCGGCAACGCAACGCAAGCCCCCACCCGGCCGGTCAGGTGCCGATGCCGGCCTACCCGGAAGCCTGCGCCGTCCTCAACCAAATCCTCGAACTCTGCCCCGACCCGGCCTGACGCACGCTCGCCACGCGTGCCGACCGGCTCTACCGGCGGATTGCGCAGACCCTCTACGAGCCCCGATACCGTAGATCCCGGCTCTGCGTTGCGCTCCGGCCGGGATGACAAGTAAGACCGGATCACCGAAGCCAGCCCAGTCCGTCTCGTAGGGTGCGTTGAGCCCCGCGAAACGCACCAACAACGGCGGGAGTCACCCCATCTACCAGACCTGCCATATGGCACGCCGCCACACCCAATCGTCATCCCGGAAACCGCAACGCGGTTATCCGCGATCCCCCCGCTCGCCATAACCCAGCCCTCCGGCAACAATGACCAGACGGATCCCGGCTCTCCGCTGCGCTCCGGCCGGGATGACAAGGGAGAGCAGGCCCCCGCGCAGTGATACCCAAGCCAGTCTGTCTCACCTGACAGGCTGCATCGTGGCACGCAGAACGGGCCGCTCACTACGTGCTGGTCCGGCGCCGCGTGGTGCAATGCGTTCCGCTCAGCCTAGTCTCCCAATACGCAGGTGATGCCCGGACTCGAACCACCAGCCGCAAACGCAAAAAGGCCCCAACGGGGCCCGGTCACGCATAAAAAACGGGGCCCCTGGGGGCCCCGCAAAACAAGCTACAAACTTGTTGTTATACCGCTTGGTAGCAGTGACTGCCCTTAGAAGGACACCCGCATGCCGCCACCGACGCCGGTGAAGCTCAGGCTGCTGCCCGTGCCAACCACGTCACCCTCGGGGGTGAAGTCGTAGCCGAAATCATCGGTGCTGTTGTAGCCAACGCCCGCGTCGGTGCTGTTGTAGCCAACGCCCGCGAAGGCCATCACGCGGTTGCTGAAGTTGTGCTTGACCGCAATGGCCGCGTAATCGGTGTTCGGCAGGCTTTCACCCATCACGCTGTCACGGCGGGTCTGGCCGAGGTTCAGCACGAAGTCGTTACGGCCCATGGAGTAGGTACCGGACACGAAGAACGTGTTGCCGCTGGACTCGATGCCCGGGGAGCCTTCGATGTCGGAGAACTTGTAGTCCTCGACTTCGGCCACCACGCGGAACGGACCGGAGTTCCAGTCCACACCCACCTTGGTCGCACGCTGGGTATCGAAGACGCTGCCGCCGTAACCGCCGAAGTCGGAGTGGGCGATGTACAGGTCCACCGGCGACAGGTCGAAGTTCAGGCGACCGGTCACGCCGGTATCGGAATCGTCGCCGTTGTCGATCGCGACGGCCACGTCCAGGTTAACCAGACCAAAGTCGTTCATGTAACGAATCGAGCGAGCCAGGTAAGAGCCGTTACCGAAGCCGTTCAGGCCGCCCAGACGGGCACCATTAGCACGCGCCTGCATGAAGGTCGCGTTCAGCGGATCCTTGCCAGCGGTGCTGTAGGAACCACCGGTGCGGCCGGCGATGACTCGACCGAAGTTCCCGTCGAGGCCGACGTAGTTGTCACGGGCGCCGCGGAAGGCGTCCTGGGTGGTGGCGTTGGATTCCATCTTCAGCAGGGCGGTCAGGCCATTGCCCAGGTCATGGTTGACCATCACGCCGATGCGGCTCGGGCCGGAGCCATCACCAAGCGCCCCCGGCAGGTTCAGCGCACCAAAGACGGCCTCCGCTTCGTCGTCCAGGTCCTCCGTCAGAGCGAAACCGTAGTCTGCAACGCCGCCGGCGTCCGTCTGAACGCCGCCGGCGTCCGTCTGGTTGAAGCTGCTGTCCAGGCCGCTGATGTTGTTGCTCGCGTGGACAACCTGCGTCTGCAGCTGGCCGAACAGGGTGACGTTGGTGTCGGCGGCGGCGAAGGCCGGGACTGCGAAGGCGCCGGCAACGGCGACGGCAAGAATCTGTTTTTTCATGGTGCGTATCTCCCAGGAGAGGTGTGTTGTTCGTTTCTTACGCCGCATCCACGGTCGATGCCGCGAATGACAGGTGTTTTATATACACCACGGTGTCTCGTTTCAACCCCTGGGCGAGAAAAAATTGCCACAGTTGGGTGGTAAACGTGACGCAGGATGGGTTTTGGAAGATCAAACACTTGCGAGAACAGGCTACAGAAAGGTGCGAGATATCCGGCAACTTGCTGAATCGAGGGGAGCATTAGGATCGGCTTACCTGCCTGGAGCAGAGCGAACGGGTGGCTTGATCAGGTTTTTCTTATTTTTTCGGGATTTGCTTCGTGAGGGGGTTTTGCAACGCTCGCAAGGCGGGTCAACGCGATGCAACGCCCGTTGTTTTTTTGCAACGAGGTCGTTTTCGGGTGACGGCGAGGAGGGTATGTTGTGGAAATGCGACATGTCCTTGGGCCGTCGAAGCGTTGGCGGGAGGCGACACGTTTGCGCTGATCAGGCTTTGGCAGGGGCTTCGCGGCCGAGGCCGCTTGTATGTTTAACCCCGGCAGGCCTAGAAAGGGTCTGTCGGGGTGGAGGGACGAGGCCGGCATCTGGCCTGTGGCACAGACGGTAGGAGAGTTCGTCCCACCCCTCACCTTAAACGCCGATAAGGAATCGATCGGCACGGGACCGACGATAGATGGCAAGCCAGCGTTCGGTGAGGCCCCGACAGACAACTCCAAGCTAGCTCGGGAGGTGTGATGATGGCAACGCATCGGATCGGGGTCGATGTCGGCAAGGCC